>JAYTXP010000109.1:0-4058 GCA_043742885.1 Chitinophagaceae bacterium
AAAATATTTTAGCTAACCTGGAAAAAAGATTTGCCACAGCAGGAATAACCATGTTTAAACGTTTTCAGGCAGATCTGTCTACACCTGATTTTAAAACTGGCAAAGAGGCATATGATCTGGTAATAGCTGATGTTCCATGCAGTGGTAGTGGTACCTGGTCGCGGACGCCTGAGCAATTGCATTATTTTAAAAAAGGAAAGATCGGCGAATATCAATCTCTTCAACAAAAGATCATGTCGAACACATGGCCCTCTGTAAAACGGGGAGGGTTTTATTTATACATTACCTGTTCAGTATTTGAAATGGAAAACGAGCATCAATCAGAATTTCTTCAAAAACATTTTTCCGCAGAATTAATACAGACTGAATACCTGAAAGGATTCGCAGAAAAAGCAGATACCCTCTTCTTTGCTTTGCTGAAAAAGGAATTATTATAAACGAAGAAATTCTGTTCCGCCCAGTACCTTTTCGCCATTAAATACGCGAATAAAATATTTTCCCTTCGCGAATTTTTCCAAGGAAAGAAGAATGGTCTTTTTCCCTGAACCTTTTTGTTCATTCAGTTTTATTACAAGACTTCCATTCGCGTCATAGATCATTATGGGCATTTTAGATATCGCTCCAGGCGTTTCAATAACCAGGTTCGCATTGGAGGAATATGCCGGATTGGGTTGTATGGATACTATTTTTTTGGAAGGGTCAACATTGCCCACACCAGTAACAATACATGCAGTATTGATGGTAAGATTGGTAGTGTCTATGTAGGCTGCGGTGAAACTGGCCGTGGCGGTATCAATTATTTGACGAATGCGATAAGAATAAATTCCGGATGACCCGCTGGTAAGATTATTTACAAATGAATAAGACTTAATAGAAAGGCTGTTGCCTCCGGTAGCGGCCACTTCTCCCACCTTTGTATAGTTTAAATCGGCAGGACCTTTACGTTCGATCTCATATTTCATTGCACTAACATCTTTGCTGGTCCAGTTAATACTAGTTGCACAGCCCGTGAGGGTGGATGCAGATGTGGCAAATTGAGCCAGCAGATCACTAAAGGCCAATTTGAGATTAGGGATACCATACCCCGTGCGGTCGTCTGGATTGGAATAGCGGTTACCTGCCTTTCTTAAGGCCTGAAGGATACGCATATTATTATATTCTGGAAAACCCTGCCATAAACAGGTACCTAATCCTGCCATATTCGGACAAGCGAAAGAAGTACCATTACTGAATCCAATTGTATTAGCGGTTGTCTGCACAACGGCAGATACTCCGACGGAGGCCACATCTGGTTTTATCTGACCATCACTGGAAGGACCATAGCTTGAAAATCCTCCAATAACTCCTGCACTGCTCACAGCACCAACGGCAACCACACTATCGGCATCTGCTGGCGTAATGATATAATGCCATGCATTCTGCCCTTCATTTCCGGCGGCAAGGAATACTAATAATCCTTTTTTAGCGGCGAGATCTGCTCCGATCGCGGCAATGGTGGTATTCCCATTCATATCCGCATAGGTATGATTGAGTGAAGCATTATCAAAAGTATTATATCCCAATGATGAGGAGATCACATCAGCGCCCACACTATCGGATGCTTCGGCACCACATACCCAGTTAAATTCTTCAATGGGGTATTCGCTGGCATTATCTTCTGTTTGGTATAACCAGAAATTTGCTTTGGGCGCCTTACCTACAAATTGTCCGGGAATAAGCGCACCGATAGTAGAAAAGCAGTTCATACCGTGACTTCCATCATTAGCTACATTTGATTCACGAGCTACAAAATCCCAGGTACCTAATACCTGTCCGTTTGCATTTATGCTATCGAAAGCTTTTAATCCTAAATAATTATTGAAGCCATTATCCAGCATAGCGATCTGCATGGTTTGCCCACGTAGCCCTATGTTATGCAGGAACTCACCATTATGAAGATGTATTTCATTAAATGAGGCTGTACCATAACTGTAATAATCAGCTTCGATACCAGTCAGTCTTTCAGTACCCGGATTTCCTTCCTGAACTGGTTCGAATTTATTGATCCTTTCGCCGGGAATTTCGGCCATGCGGGCGGCGAACCCTGATACGTTTTGCACAAAAGAAAGATTATTTAAGGCCGAAATAGCGGCTGCATCCGTTGTTTGAATAGTAACCGCATTCATCCAGCGGGAAACATTCAGCAAAGTAAGATTAGGTATGGCTTTTATCTGTGAGAGATAGGAAGGTGTAACAGGCAGATCCGAACTATCTACTGAGATACCATAGCGCGCTCTTCTCGCCAATGAACGGGTAGAAAGATAGACGGAAGGGTTCAGTAAACTATAGGGGCTGCCTCCTTTATTCTTAAGTCGTACGATATAACGTGAAAACTGCGCTTCGCTTTCATTTAAGAATAGAGAAAAAAGGATTAGAATCAGTAGGGATTTCTTCATTTGAATAATATGATAGTATCATTCAAATTTAGCATTTATTAATGATTTTCTCAATTATGGGATGTCATCCACAGAGTGATGCCAAATCCCGTTATACTGGTTGTATTGGGTTGATATTCCCAGATGATAAACTGGCGGAAGATCAGGCCTATTCCTTTTGAATAGCGGTCTACTAACCTTGTTCGGGATGCGTATAAAGTGGGAATCGTAATAGGCACATTAAAAGATTCATCCATTTGCTCAACAGAAAAAACATCAGTATAATTATTGTTACTATATGAAAAACTGGAAGGTCCTTCATACACAAAATTCCAATCAGCCATATTATCGTCATTGCTGAAATTAAACATACTGCCATAAGGGTCTGAAGAGAGATAATGATTTCCTTTCCAGGAATAACCATCCTTGAATGGTAGCTGAAGTTTTATAACCCGAAGATTATCGTCATTCACCTCTGCTTTATCCGAAAGGATAGTCACCGAATAGGAACCATTGGCCTGCCATGGTTGTGTTCCAGCCGAATCCCTGATAAACCGAAATATCCTGTAAGCGGGTCTTCCCAGGTTATCAGTGATCAGGGCATCCACCTGGTGTTTCACCTGGTATTTGTGAATTTCAGTGACCCTGCCGAATTGGGTAAAAACAGTGGAATCTAAACGGTAAATAATAAATTTTCCTACAGCCAATGGCATATAATCTACGACAGCGTCGCTGGTATATACTTCTGATTTTTTAGTGCAGGAATAAAGGGAAAAAGCCAATAAAATGGCCAGAAGGAATGGTTTAAAACGGATATTCATAAGCGGTTTTTCTAAATTTCCGGATAGCGATTATGGCTTACTTTCGTAAAGCTACATATTATCAACGAAAATTTTGAATAATTATTGCCTGTAGCGGCCTTGATAATCAACCTATAATACCGCCACCAAGCACATCATCGCCCTCATAGAAAACAGCGCTTTGGCCGGGCGCTATTCCTTTTACGTTCTCAAAAAACTGCACTCTCACTTCATTGCCTTCGGGAAAAACCTGGGATAGGGCACCACGATCCTTATATCTTATTTTTGTTACGGCTTCCATACCCGTACTGAGTTCTTCGTATTTGATCAGGTTTATCTTCCTTACGCGCATTTCATTTTTTTCAAGATCTGATTCATTGCCCAGAGTAACGGTATTATTATCGGGGTTTATGTTTGTAACGAACACAGGTCTTCCCAGAGCGATCTCCAGTCCTTTACGCTGGCCGATCGTATAAAATGGATAACCTTTATGTTTGCCGAGTATGTTTCCTTCTGTGTCGAGAAAATTTCCGCCATTCACTCTTTCTTCAAGACCTTCCACTCTTCTTTTTAAAAAACCGCGGTAATCATTGTCGGGAACAAAACAGATCTCATAGCTCTCTTGTTTTTTGGCGAGTTCCGGATAACCATAATCAAGCGCCATCTGCCTGATCTCCGTTTTTTTATAAGGAGCAAGTGGTAAAATTGTTCTCCGAAGAAGATCCTGCTGAAGACCCCAGAGCACATAACTCTGATCCTTGGTTTCATCAATTGCCTTGCTAACTACAAAACGTCCGTTCTCCTGTTCGCCAATTTTAGCGTAATGACCTGTTGCTATAAATTC
>JAYTXP010000110.1:0-4215 GCA_043742885.1 Chitinophagaceae bacterium
ATGGTGAACACAGTAGGATCAAAGATCTTCCCGGTTTGATCGGCCACAATATCAAAAGCTCTTTTCTTCAAATATTTTTTTCTATCATCGAACCAGTAATCATCACCCACCTCCATGAATTTATAAAGTTGCTTATCGGCCCAATAGCGCCAGTTCTGTGCATTGGTAATAGAGATGATCGGACAAATATTATCATACTTGCTCCACATAGTTCTTGATACTTCACCATGCAGGCGGGAAACACCATTGGCTAAATGCGCAAAACGAAGTGCAGACAGAGAATGATTGAATTGATTATCGGGCATGCCAGTCACTTCTTTTACTTCCTCCACCGTCAATCCGCAGAAATAGCTCATCTTCTGGCAGAGAAAAATATCATGCTTCTCATTGCCCGCTTCTTCAGGAGTATGCGTTGTAAAAACAAGTCTTTTCTTCACTTCATCGATATCCCTGTTGTATTTGTCATAGAGATAAAACGCGGCAGATAATCCATGCGCCTCATTTAAATGATATAATTCAGGATTGAATTCAAGCAGATCCACAAGTTTAGCACCACCCACACCTAAGAGAATAAACTGCGCGATCTTGGTCGCCACATTCGCATCATATAAACGATGCGTAATGGTTTGCGACACATAATCATTTTCAGGAACATCGGTTGACAAGAGGAATAGAGGAGCTGTCTTAAATGTTTCAGGATTTAAATAATAGGCTTTTACCCATACCGGAGTTTCATGAATGTCGATCTGGAATTTGATCCCGGTATCTTCCAGGAAACTGTATTGCTTTTCATTCCAGGTCACTTCCAGGGTCTGGTCTTGGTTTCTTTCCTGATCATAATAACCGTATTTCCAGAGTATGCCAACGGATATCATATTCTGTCGCAATTCGTAAGCACTGCGAAGATGGGATCCGGCAAGGAAACCGAGTCCGCCACTATAAATTTTAAGGGGTTGGTGAGTCGCAAATTCCATGGAGAAATAGGCAACCTTCTTTGTAAACTGTTGATCTACAGGGTATGGAACGGTAAAGGGACTAAAACTCATATTGTGTTCTTTTTACACGAAGGTGCAATATAGTGGAAAATTTTAGATAGCATGAGAAGCGGCATCCAGGGAAAGGGCGCCAGGGACCAAGGAGCTAAGTTTTTTCATCACTTCTTCTACAATTGCATCCGGACAAGAAGCCCCGCTGGTGATCAATATCCTTATTTTTGATTTGTTCGGAAGCCAGTTTTTGGCTACCAGTTCTTTTTTCTGATGCAGGTCAAAATGATGGATTTCCTTTGCGGAAATAATTTTCTCTTCATTACTTATAAAATAAGTGGGCAATTTTAATTCGCAAAGCTCAACCAGGTGAGATGTATTGGAAGAATTATATCCTCCGATCACAATGGCAAGATCAGCTTCCTCTTCAAGCAATTGATTTACCGCTGTCTGATTATCATTCGTAGCGTAGCAAAGCGTATCGCGCGTATCAGCGAAATGCGATTCGATTCTTTCTTTTCCAAATTTTTCAGACATCCTGTTTTTCAAATGATCGGCAATAGCCTGGGTGTCTGTTGCCAGCATAGTGGTCTGATTGATCACTCCAATACGCCTCAGATCACGTATTGGTTCAAACCCGGAAGAATATTGTCCTTCGAATTCCTGATAAAATTCCGACGATGGAATTTCTTCCATAATATATTTTCCAAGACGAATGGCTTGTTCCATATCGCGCACTATCACGGCAGGCCCATAAAATTCTGCTCTTGAAAATGTGGCCCTTGTTTCTTCATGGCCCGGTTTTCCATGGATCACAAGGGTATATTCTTTTTTAGCGATCACTTCACCGCGGTTCCATACTTTTTCTACAAAGGGACAGGTCGTGTCATATTTCTCAGTAGTAATGCCTTTATCATTCAGCATTTTTTCTATAGCCAGTGTAGTTCCAAAAGCAGGGATCATCACAATATCGGCAGACTGAAGAGTATCAAATGAGATATGTTGTTTCCCATAAGTATCCTGTAAAAAAGAAATGCCATGCGAACGCAGATCGGCATTTACCTGCGGGTTATGGATCATCTCACTTAAAAGAAAGATCCTTTTTCCGGGGTTTTCTTCTACCGTTCTGAAAGCGATCTCAATAGCATTTTCTACCCCATAACAAAATCCGAAATGGCGGGCTAGCAGGATCTGTAATGGGCCCAGATCAATAAGGGTAGGCGAGAAATCTTTTTTCATTTTATCCTCTTCCTTCCGCTTTTTCTTGATAGCGGAGATCAGTGGACTACGATAAATAATGGGAACATCGAAAGATTTCATTTTGCAAAGATAAGAATGGAGGCTCGTGGTTGATTAAGCTATAATAACATATCCTCCGCCTTTTAGTTCATGAAGGCAATTTTCTTCACTTAATTTGGCCCGTTCATCATTTATATTCAACTGAATATCTTCCATGGATAAACTCAGAAGGACGGTCAGTGTTTCCGTTTCTGCAACCCTCTGATAAGCCAATACTTTTTCGGGCTCATTATGTTTCAGGATGATGGTCTTTACAGCAGCATCTCCTGTTCTCAGTGCCGGATGAAATTTCTTCAGGGATAGAAGTTCTTTATAAAATCCATGCTGTTCATATTCACCACTCCATTCGATCAGGTCTTTGTCAAAAAACGCAAGCCTTTTTTTATTTGGCTCTTCCTGTCCTGAATAAATAAGCGGAATACCATCCCAGGTGATGCTGAAAACAGCGAGTGCTCTTGCAAGTACTCCGTATTTTTCAAATTCAGTTCCGTTCCAACTATTTTCATCATGATTGCTGGTGAACCAGGCGCGAAGGCATTGCGGACCCAGATCATCATAGTGTTTCAATACCTGGATAAGTTCCGCCAGGTTTCGGTTGTTTTTATAATACTGTTCTGTTTCATGCATCCATTTCCAGGTATAGCTGCCATCAAATACTTCTCCGTATTCCGGCTTTTCCATTTCATCAAATTCTCCCAGCCAGAATAAAGGTTTTATCGAATCCAGTTGAGGTCTTGCTTTTTGCCAGAACTCCAGTTTCACCCAAAATGCGAGATCACAACGAAATCCATCAATGTCAAATTCATCCACCCACCATTTCATCGCATCAATCATCTCTTTGCTGAGCTCTGGATTTTCGAAATTTAATTCGATGATATCTTCCATACCCGAAGCCATTTTAAAATCCCGGGTACCTTCATCGAACTTATAATAATCAGGATGTTGTTTTGTCCAGATATGATCCCAGCCGGTATGATTCGCTACCCAATCAATTACCACGTTGAACTCCATTATATGGGCCAGGTTTATCAGATCCCTGAAATTTTCAATGGTTCCAAATTCGGGATTGATACTTTTAAAATCGGAGCAGGCATAATAACTGCCCATGGTTCCTTTTCTGTTTTTTACTGAAATAGGAGTGAGGGGCATGAACCAAAGCGTTTCAATACCCATATCTTTTAACCGTGGTAATTCTTTTGCAAATGCATTGAAACTTCCTTCCTCACTGTACTGACGAAGATTGACTTCATAAATATTGGTGTTAGCCACCCAATCCAATCTTTTATTCATGATGGAAAGTTACCAAAAAAAAAGAGCCTCAGTCATGACTGGGCTCCTTCATATAGAATGCTGTTATTATTTATTCCTGTCCAAGGTTCAAAGGATATCTGTAAATGCCATCATAGCCCGGATAGAATCCTTCCAATTGTGCTGTCTCACCTTTCAGTGAACGAATGGCAGCATTAAGTTCTTCCAGTGTTGTAATATCATTTCCATTTACACTGGTGATGATAAACCCGGCTTCCATTCTTGTTTTGCTGAACATACCACCTGCTTTTATTGTCTTCACTAATACCCCACCTTCCACTGCATATTTTTCTGCGGTCTTACTATCGATGGTCTGCAGCTCAGCACCCAACTTTTCTCCAAGTCCGGAACCTGTAACTACTTCAATATTTGGTGTTTTAGCAGAAAGCAAGGCCGAGGTCACATAATCTTTTCCATTTCTTTTATATGCGATACTGATCTTTTCACCTGCGTTATAAGAAGAAATAGTAGCCTGCAATTCTGTCCATGAATAAATATTCACATCGTTGATCTTTAGGATCACATCCCCTGCTTTCAATCCACTTGCTGCTGCCGCACCATTGGTAGATACAGATCCGATATAAGCGCCATCGCCGGCATCGAATTTATCTTCTGCTACACT
>JAYTXP010000111.1:0-4927 GCA_043742885.1 Chitinophagaceae bacterium
TCCGGTTATGCAGATCGATGAACAGGGTTCTCATAGCAGGGACAACAAAGATAAATAAATTATGGGGTTTTAATAGCTTTTTCCCATAAAATTCACGCCCAGCCTTGATTTCAGCCATTCCTTGTCTCGGATCAATGTAGAATTAATTCTATTTACCCACCGGACGGTAATATTGAAGCGCTTCAGGCATATATTTTTCAAGCTGATTTATGCGGGTACCTTCAGATGGATGGGTACTAAGAAATTCCGGTGGTTTGTTTCCTGCTGCAAGAGATTCCATTCGCTGCCATAGGGGAATGGCTTCCCTTGGGTTATACCCTGCCATAGCAGCCCATATAAGACCATAATGGTCGGCTTCCAACTCATGCTTACGGGAAAATGGCAATAAAAGCCCCACTGTGGCACCTACACCATATGCGGCATTAAAAATATTCTGTGTTTCCGAAGGTTTGTTAGCCAGGGCTACTGAAAGTCCAGCACCAACCACCTGTGCTCCCAATTGAGTACTCATCCTTTCATTGCCATGCTGAAAAATAGCATGAGATACTTCATGACCCATTACAATAGCCAACGCTGCCTCATTTTGTGTTACAGGTAGTAAACCTGTATAGACGACAATTTTTCCACCCGGCATGCACCAGGCATTTACCGTTTTATCATCTATCAGATTATATTCCCAATTATATCCATCCAATTGGTTTGAGATTCCTTTTGATGCATAATATTCAGTTACTGCCTTGGTAATTCTTCTTCCCACACGATTCACCATTTCTGCATCCCGATTATTCGAACTGGAAACTACCCGATTGGTTGAAAGAAATTGTTTGTACTCGGTGCTTGCCATGGATTGCAGTTCTGATTCTGGTAATAGTTTGAATTGACTTCGACCGGTAACAGCATTCTTCGGACAACTAGTTAAGACTGTAGATAAAAGAAACCCTAAAAGAATATTTTTGAGCATATACATGTTTTCGCTATTATATATGAAAAAACGTGCCAAAGGTATTCAGCTTATATATTTAGTGAAAAATCAGCCTCTGTGTTGGGCTGCATCCCGCCTGCGTTGACGTCTGCGATCACGGTGCCTGAGTATTGGCACTTTGCTTTCACTCCCTTTGAGCAGGCGGGAGATATTCTTTTGATGGGATAACAATACCATCAGGGCCACTGCAATTGCGAAAATCCGGTAAATAGGATTATCTACATTAAAAATCACCAGGATAAATATTGGAAAAGCAATACTGGCAAGAATTGAACTAAGAGAAACAAATCGGGTTGTATATAGCACAACGAGAAAAATTCCAACACATCCTAATGCGGTCCACGGTGAAATACCGAGAACCAATCCAAATAGAGTGGCAACACCTTTTCCTCCTCTGAAATCAGCCCAGATGGGAAATATATGACCTATCACAGCAGCTAAGCCCAAACCTGTTTGAAGATTCTGAAGGTTGACCTCACTATCAGCATATTCCGGTAAAAGGAGTGCAAGTTTAACGGCAATTATACCTTTGACCATATCAGTGACCATAACCAGGGAACCCCATTTAGGACCCAAAACCCTGTATGTGTTAGTGGCCCCGGCATTTCCACTGCCATAATCTCGTATATCTATATCAAAAAAATACTGACTCACCCATACAGAAGTAGGAATGCTGCCAATCAGATATGCTAGAATAATCAGTAATAGTTCGTTCATAGAACCCTTTAGCGGGAAATCAAAATTAGTCAAAAATGAGAACCTAACACTAATTTAATAATCCCTTCATCCCGGGTTAATATTCAGGCTTTATACATATCCAATCCCGTCTCTCCCAATGGGTTAAGAATTCAATATGAATAACATAAAAGCATGCTGAATATCTCCCAGACCCTACTTTAATAAACCTAAAATAAGCAGGGTTGAACCCGCTTGTAGCGTGATGGCCCGTACCAGAACTCATTTTTAGTGTGCTCAGTAATTCATGGAGTACATTCTGAATTGGTGCATGAAAACCAGTGCGAATACCTACCAGATCCTCGATGACCACCGGTTGAAAATTTGATTCGCGGAATGATTCCAATTTCTGGAAGGAACTATCTGCCAGCTGAAAAGAATTTCTTTTTCCTTCAACATTGATTCGTTTTTTTTTCTTCAAAATCTTCTGCTTCCATTGCGCTTAAACCAGCAATCAGCATTTTCTTTTTTAATGGATCTATGCAAAGTATTTTCAGTTCAATGGTATTGGTCAATGATTATTTTTTTCGGGGAAATTTATAGGCCACCGTAAAATCGAAATATCCTGATTGGTTTTTAACAGCCAATAGTTGAATCAGGTTGGCAGACCCAAATCTGTATTGAATTCCCAGGTCGATCATTTGGTTTATAGTAACTCCTCCCATCAATATTAATTGTATGGATGTTTCCTGAAAGATAAATGGAGCAAGATCATATTCATAACGGATATTCGGATCCACCGGACTTTGCCTGACTGCATGTTCTTTGAACGAGCTGACCTTTATTAAATGAAAATTTGGCCCGGCTCCAATATATCCATTCAACTTCTTTGTTTTAATTAAATTATAGGCAATGCTCGCTGAAAGGCTGGTCAGTGAATATTTAAAGGACATATCATACGTATAATTAAATTCAAGAGTGGATTTATTGGCATGACCTTTTTCACTGAAAGAACACCAGCTGGCATTGGTTCGAATAAACATTTTAGCGGTTTTGGGACCAAGGAACATATCCACCCCCGCAAAAAATAAAGGAGAACTGCTACCTTGAAACTTATATTCTGAGGTGGCATAAGGTCCACCGCGATCTCCAACCAGTTTAAAACTACTAACAGAAAGTCCTGCGCCTATATTGGGTTGTAGATAACCCTTAACTTTTTGTGACTTCACCTGTTTCCCTTCATTATTTATCAAATTAATTATGGGGATCAGGTCATCATCATCATATCTTGCGGCATCTAATTTTCTGGTCAGTTTTGATTCTCGTGTATAAGGCAAACCCGCCGCGATCAGCTGGATGATATATGTCTTTTCCTCTATGAGATTACTCTCCTTATCCAATGGTTCATAAATGTGATAGACCAACTCTTCAGGCTCCGAACCATCGCTGTCCTTATGAATATAATATCTTGTTTTGATCTCATCAGTATACTGATAATGGTTGATTTTCCCTTTTATTAATACTTTCAGAATAATGAGCTCCATTTTGAAACTGGTGTCTACCCCTTTTGCTACATGACTTATCTGGGACTCATCCATACTCACTTTGCAATAATGTATCTCATAAGAATCATCAGCCACCATAAATGCGCGCATATCATTTTTAGAAAGAGTCAGCAGATCCTTTCCATTTTCGTTGCTGCTGAATTCAATTGAATTTGGGTTTCGAAACCACTCTTTATAATTTATGTAACCGGAATTAATCTGACCGTTTTTATCAGTGTAGGAACCGGGCTTCCAGTTTTTTTGGGCAGATGCGGATAACTCTGCAAGCAAAAGCAGAATAAGAATAAATCTCATAGTAGTTAGGTTTTGGTAATTACTTAATTAATCTTCAAATTTTGTAATGCAAAAAAAACTCTTCCGTAGAAGAGCTTTATAATGAGACTTTATTAATTAGAATATTGTCCGCCTTCATCGCGTGGTTCACGTTGAGGACGATCTTCTCTTGGTCCCTGTTCGGGTTTAGGCATCAGGATCTTTCTGGATAATTTGAATTTACCAGATTTAGGATCGGTACCAATCAATTTTACTTTGATCACATCTCCCTCTTTCAATATACCATCCAATGTTTCCAAACGCTTCCAGCTTACTTCGCTGATGTGAACCAATCCCTGTTTACCAGGAAGGAACTCAACAAATGCACCGAAAGGCATAATGGATTTTACAATAGACTCGTATACATCACCAACTTGCGGAACAGCAACAATTCCCTTAACCCAGGCTACCGCTTTCTCCACCCCTTCTTTATTTGTACTGAAAATACTTACTTCACCACGGTTATTTACCTCTTCCAGATTGATAGTTGTACCTGTCTCACGTTGAATTTCCTGTATCACTTTACCACCGGGGCCTATCACCGCACCAATGAATTCTTTTTCAATAAACAGTTTCACCATTCTTGGGGCATGTGCTTTTACGTCATCACGGTAAGCAGGCATACATTCATACATTGCATCCAGAATATGCAATCGACCTTTACGTGCTTGCTCAAGCGCTTCACGCAGAACTTCCATTCTAAGGCCATCCACTTTAATATCCATCTGCACACCACAGATACCATCTCTGGTACCGGTTACTTTAAAATCCATATCGCCCAGATGATCTTCATCACCAAGGATATCGGTAAGAATAGCATATTTATCTTCCTTCGAGATCAATCCCATCGCCACACCAGATACGTGCTTAGGTATAGATACTCCGGCATCCATCAACGCCAGCGAACCGGCACAAACAGTAGCCATAGAAGAAGAACCATTTGATTCCAGAATATCACTTACTACCCGAACAGTATAAGGAAAATCTCCGCCTGGCATCATTTGTTTCAATGAACGTAAAGCCAGCATTCCATGTCCTACCTCGCGGCGACCAGGTCCACGCATCATTTTCACTTCACCGGTAGAGAATGGAGGGAAATTATAATGGAGAATAAACTTAGAATAATCAGAAACGGCAGCACTTTCAACTAACAATGAATCTAAAGGAGTTCCTAAGGTAACTGTTGTAAGTGATTGTGTTTCACCTCTTGTGAATAGGGCTGCACCATGCGGTGAAGGAAGTACATCCACTTCCATATTCAAGGGGCGAACCTGATCCAGTTTACGACCGTCTAAACGAATGCGATCGTTCAGCATCATATCCCGAACTACATCATACTGCAGGTCGCCATAATATTGTTTGGTCAGTTTTTTTATTGAAGTATCCAGATCAG
>JAYTXP010000112.1:0-2847 GCA_043742885.1 Chitinophagaceae bacterium
TTTTACCGAAATCTCACAGATACATTTCTGGAAACCATTAAATCAGTTTCTGCACCAGGACTCGCTGCTAAAAGAGTAAAAGCTAACTGGAACGTCGCCAATAATTTCTATGATTCAGGAAAAAGTGTGCAGCTGCACCTTGGTCATAATTTCAATTGGGAATGGGCAAATTTTTCTCTGGCCAAAGGGTTGGTTCATAAAGTGCTGATCGTTTATATGCCAATGGCCAATAAGACCATGGAAAAATTATTTTTCAATCTGAGAAAACGCACGGGTATTCATCTTTTAAAGGCTACGGATATGCGAAATAGTTTTGAACCTTTTCGTGATCAGCAATACCTGATAGCGCTGGTGGCCGATCAGAATCCCGGTCATCCGGGCAATGCCTGGTGGATCAATTTTTTTGGAAGGCCGACTCCATTTGTAAAAGGACCTGCAAAAGCGGCGCTTGCCAATAAAACTAAAGTGGTTTATTGTTTTATTCATAAACCCAAAAGAGGACATTATGAAGCTGTTCTTTCTGTTCCTGATATTGACCTGGAAACCTGCACTGAGCAGGAGTTAACCATTCATTTCGTGCGATACCTGGAAGATATTATCCGCAAATATCCAGACATGTGGCTCTGGAGCCACCGCAGATGGAAATGGAACTATGATCCTTCTTTTGGTCCGGTCCTCAATTCCTGAACCTTAGTCTGGTCAACTCTCAATTTTCAACCCTGTACTTTTCTGAATCTCCGCCTCTTTTTCCAATTTTATCTTCGACCATCCTCCCAATATATTTCTCAGGTTATGGATGCCCTGACGTTTTAGTATTGAAGCCGCGATCACTGAGCGGTAACCACCCCCGCAATGAACATAAATATTCTGATCTTCTTCAAAGGCAGCAACATTTATTGGATCTAGTAAAGTCTGAACGGGAAAATTTATAGCGTCTTTCAAATGTCCATCAGCAAACTCCGTTTCTTTTCTAACATCCAGCACAACCAGATTATTGTCATGCTTCTTGTCCATCATTAGTTCATCCGCTTCCACATCAATAATGAGATCAATAGCCTCACCCGCTTTCTGCCAGGCTTCAAATCCTCCTTCAAGATATCCTTCCATTTTATCATAACCCACTCTTGCCAGTCGCACCAGGCTTTCTTTTTCTTTTCCCGGATCTGTTACTAGCAGGATGGGATGATCAAATGAAAGAATGGTTCCTGCCCATTCCGCAAAACGGCCATCAAGTCCGATGCTGATGGCATTAGGAATAAATCCTTGGGTGAACTTTGTAGAATCACGGGTATCGAGAATGATCGTATTTTCTTTGATGTTTTTTTTAAACTCGATTACACTCAACGCATTCATTCCTTTGAGAAGCACCTGTTCAAGACTATCATATCCTTCTTTATTGATACGGGCATTCACAGGGAAATAGGGCGGTGGCGCTGCGATACCATCAGTTACTTCCTTAATAAATGCTTCTTTGGTTTCCGCTTTCATCGCATAGTTAAACTTCTTTTCATCTCCTATGGTACTGAAATTACTAGGACCAAGATTTTTTCCGCAGGCTGATCCGGCACCATGTGCGGGATAAACAATCACATCATCTGCAAGAGGAAATATCTTATTATGTAAACTCTCATACATCATTCCGGCCAGATCATGCATGGTCACATTACCCCTTTGTGCAAGGTCAGGACGACCCACATCACCCACAAATAAAGTGTCTCCGGTGAATACACAATTATCTTTTCCCGATTCATCCTTCAATAGATAACAACTGGATTCCATGGTATGACCCGGCGTATGCATCACCTCGATGGTCAGGTCTCCAATTTTGAACTGCTCCCCATCTTTTGCCACATGAACCTTAAATTTTGCTTCTGTATTAGGTCCGTATACTATGGTCGCACCAGTAGCATTTGCCAGGTCAATATGGCCGCTCACAAAATCTGCATGAAAATGGGTTTCAAAAATATATATTATACTCGCTTTTCTTTCATTTGCTAATTGCAGGTACTCATCAATATCACGAAGCGGGTCGATCACTGCCGCCACTCCATTACTTTCAATATAATAGGCTGCTTCGCTAAGACAACTGGTGTATAATTGTTTGAGGAACATATATAAGTTTTATAAGTGCAAAATTACCAGAATAAACATAAAAAAAACCCTCCCTGCATGTACAGGGAGGGTTATGTTAAAACTAATCACCATTAGTTTAACAGTTCTTCAACTATATGGTTCAATTCTTTTAATCTATCTGTATTTATAGAATAATAAATGTACTTGCCATCCCGGGTGGTTTTTACAAAACCTGCCTTTCTCAGAATAGCCAGATGCTGTGAGGCTACAGATTGCTCCAGACGTAGCTTTACATAAAGCTCAGTAACAGTGATCTTACTGCTCTCATCGATCTGTTTTAAAATCTGCTGACGAAGTTTATGGTTTACAGCCCTGAGAATCAGAGCCGCTTTTTTGATATTGATTAGGTCAACTTTAATGGACTCATTTCCACTGTTTCCATTTTGTCCTTCCTGTTGAAGGCTTCCATTGAGGACCAACGCCGTAGCATTATTCATAATAGACTGTTTTTAAAAGAGTGGGAATAAACTATTCACTTCCAGTTCAATAAATGGTTGATAATCAAAGATTAATCTCCGCCTGGTTGGGTGGAAGAGTGAAAATCTTTTAAATACAGTGGCTCAGTAAACACAATATCGGAAAAATTTCCATTCTTTAATTCATTCTCTGCCAATGATATCAAAGACAAGGCCAAATTATTGACTATAGCAAATGAGGCAAGGCTGTTCCTTAGTAATGGCCTTAGCTTTTCTGCGCCATTACCGCAAAAAAGGA
>JAYTXP010000113.1:0-10966 GCA_043742885.1 Chitinophagaceae bacterium
TGGAAAAGAAAAAATCAACGTACCTGTTTCTGCCAATATGGAGAATAATGGTACAATAAGAATTAAAAGGAAAAAAACCAATCAGTAATCTCTAGAATAATTCGGGCTGATTATTTTTCGCTGATTTATCCTTCACCCATTCCATTTCAGTTGATTTACTATAATCTGCCACGTTAACCCCAACAGTTCTGTAACTTGTCACCTCTGCGATCTTAGTGATCTTAAGTTTCGCCTTTCTGATCTGCCCTCCCCTTCCCTGTTGCATAGCGAGTAAAGGTTCCGCAGCAGTAGTTACCGTTTCCACATAATTACCATCCCCCTCTTTTATGAAAAGGAAAGGTGTTTTTAGTGTGCTGGTCTCAATACGGAATCGTTTGACCATGTATTGCTTCTTTGACATATCAGCATATACCGCTGTTATGATCTTCTCCGGATTGAATTTCTCAATAAAAATAAGTTTCTCGGGATCCAGTTTCTGTGTCAACTCCTGATCAGTCACTTCATAATTTCCATCATTATAAATAACAAGCACATTATCATCCGCATCAAAAGTTCCAAGGTACTCTCCTTTTTCTTCTGTATTCAATCTGCCAAACTGATTGTCGAACCAAAGTTTTCTACCAGCCAGTGTGGATATGCCTGCTTCCTTAAGTTTAACTGACCTTATAGGGTATTTAGTCACGATATTACCCATGCTGGAACGACCCTTTATCTCCAATTCCATGAAACCGAATTCAAATTCTTTTTTATGCGCCGAACAACCTGCGGTAAGATTGATCTTCACCAGTTCCGCTTCACCATTTGGATTCACTGAGAAATAATGCACCTTACTTTTGTCATCTCCCTTGGTCAGATCATATTCTTTATCCCTTGTAACACCGGTTACATTGAATCTTTTCGCGTAGCTTTTTCCATCCTTCCCATCCGCATAGATCATGTTATAGGTAGTACGTTCATCATTTTTCTGGAACAATGCCACATGCACAATATCCTTTCCTATAAAACTCTTGTCACCCACTTTTACCACTTTCATTATTCCACGACGGGTAAAAGCGATCACATCATCCAGCGTGGAGCAATCAAAAAGGAACTCGTCCTTTTTCAATCCTGTTCCAATGAACCCTTCCTCTCGATTCACATATAATTTTGCATTGGCAATGGCCACCTGCTTGGCTTCGATCACTTCAAATTGCTTGATCTCTGTTTTTCTTTCCCTGCCCTTGCCGTATTTTTTCTGCAAATTTTCAAACCAGTTCACAGCGAAATCGACCAGATTTGCCAGATCATATTTTACCTGCTTAATGTCGGCTTCCAATCCTTTGATCTGATCATTCAATTCATCAATATCAAGTCTGTAAATACGTCGAACCGGCTTCTCTGTAAGTTTGATAATATCTTCCCTGCTGATCTCCTTTTTCAATTGCTTTTTAAAAGGTCCAAAGGCTTTATCGATCGATTCCAGAACTTTATCCCAGGTCTCATGTTTTTTCTCCAGCTCTTTATAGATCTTTTCTTCAAAGAATATTTTTTCAAGGGAAGTATAATGCCATTTTTCCTGCAATTCACTCAACCTGATCTTCAATTCAGTTTCCAGCAGGTCGCGTGTTTTATCCACAGATAATTTCAGCAATTCCTGCACCCCAAGAAATTGCGGTTTATTCGCTACGATCACACAGGCATTGGGAGAAATAGATACCTCACAATCGGTGAATTTATAAAGCGCGTCGATGGTAATATCCGGAGAGATACCGGCAGCCAGGTCGATCTGAATTTCCACATCCGCCGCTGTATTATCGGTTACTTTCCGAATCTTGATCTTACTCTGATCATTGGCCCTTACAATAGATTCCATCAACTGCGTTGTGGTCACTCCATAAGGTACACTGCGAATGGCAAGCGCCTTTTTATCAATTTCTTCAATATGCGCACGTACCTTCACACGACCTCCGCGCTTTCCCTGGTTATAATCTCCCACGTCGATCATCCCTCCGGTTAGGAAATCAGGATAGAGATCAAATTTCTTTCCCCGAAGATGTTTTATGGAAGCCTCGATCAGTTCAGTGAAATTATGTGGAAGTATTTTAGTTGAAAGTCCTACTGCAATACCTTCTGCTCCCTGTGCCAGCAGCAATGGAAATTTCATAGGCAGTGTGACTGGCTCATTTTTTCTGCCATCATAGCTTAATTGCCATTCAGTAGTTTTTGCATTAAAAGCAACTTCCAATGCGAATTTGCCAGGGCGCGCTTCAATATATCTTGCAGCCGCTGCATCATCCCCGGTTCTTACATCGCCCCAGTTTCCCTGCGTATCGATTAGCAGATCTTTCTGCCCAATATTTACCAGCGCATCACCAATAGAAGCATCACCATGCGGATGATATTGCATGGCCTGCCCGATGATATTGGCCACTTTGTTGAATCGGCCATCATCCATTTCCTTCATGGCATGAAGAATCCTTCGCTGCACTGGTTTTAATCCATCTTCTATTGCAGGCACAGCTCTTTCCAGAATTACATAAGATGCATATTCAAGGAACCAGCTTTTATACTGCCCATGCAAGCCATTATCATTGTTCTCTATTTCTGAAGATCTGTTCTTAGCGGCACTCATGTTTATTCTGGTATTCTCTCTTGTTAAAAATTATTCTCCGTTCTTATTTTTTTCTTCTTCTTCCATCTCCGCTGCCTCCTCCGATTTTCTTCCAGCAAGTTTCACATCAAAATCCTTCCAGCCTTTGTTCATATCTCCATTCACTTCCAGCCTCCCGGAATTAGCAATTTGCTGTATTCTCCACATCACATACACATCTCCCGTGCGGATCTTCATTCTGTTTAGTGTATTACTCAGCACCCGGCTTGCTTTCTGCCATTCACCACTGCAGTTCTTTAAAATTTCATTGTCATAAAAATTTTCTTCCTTACCAACCAGTTTTTTACCTCCCTCAAGAATACGTACCATGGAATTCTCCTCCGATAATTTCTTCCATTCATCAGGATCTATTTCAAATTCACTTAGGGTAACAGGCCTTGCCAGCCTCTTCGCTTTCACGGCTTCTTTTGGAAGTATTTCACTTAGTCCCCAGGGATAAAAAAGATGTCCTTTTTCATTAATAAATGGCAGATTATTCAGGAAGATGATCATCAGTCTTCCCTGATAAGCGCGAAGCTGTGGCATCAGCCAGAAATAGCCGGTTACATCATGCTGGTTCTGCCCAACCCAAATCCAGGCCTGTTCATTTACTTCGGCATCCAGTCTCTGTATCATTTCTGCCACTGTTTTTCTATCATCAAAACTTCCAGCCAGGTTCACTCCATATGGTGAACCTTTGAGCAGACCCTTCCACCATTCAAGGCGTCTATTCCAACCGTCTTCGGTATCCAATCCCTGGAGAGGTCCTACTCCCCATTCATCTTTTATCTCAATCATCTCACCACGCATTTCTTCATCCATCCCAAAAGCCTGCGTAAGCACTTCTATATCGGCGGTATTGAAAACAATATGTATCATGCTCTTCTTTTATTCCCTAAAGGGGCTTAATAATATAATAAACGCAGGTGGTCAAAAAGTTTCTGAAAAAAGGAATGGATCTCAGCAGCCACACCTGTTTTCTTGGTTTCCATCCAAATTTCCATTCATAGATCGGGTTCAGCAGATAATGTCTCTTATTCGCGATCTCATAGCCATTCTGCCGGCATATCCTTTCAAATCGTTCAATACTAATCCGTGTATCTCTTATCTCCATCATATCATTCACCGGTTCTTTTTTCTTTTCCAGTATCCATTTATAAATAGACCTTGGTAAAAGATGGATCCACGGCAGCCGGGATATTTTTGAATGACACATCTGCTGATGTCCGCCAAATGGCATATACCAGGGAGGGAAACCAAAAAAGATCACCCCTCCTGGTTTAAGAAATTTTTTCATCCATCCGATCAGTCTTGGCTGATCAGGTATATGCTCGATCACATCCTTCAGCACAATAATATCAAAGAGTCCATTCAGATCATTTTCAATTAAAGGATCATAAATATTTCTGACCACAAATTTTATTTTCCCCGCAGCGATCTCCTCTGGTAAAAATTTCTTTGCATCCTCTATTCTTGGTTCATCTAACTCTACACCAACACCTTCGCAACCTGCTTCTATAAATGCTTTCAGCACTCCGCCTTCTCCGCAACCTATCTCAAGTACACGCTGCCCCGGCTTCACAGGGAATTTTTCTGCGATGAACGGTATGACATACTTCAGGGCATTCGCTGCCTGTATATCAAAATATTTTTTTCTGTCGGCGTGAAATTCGAACATGTCAGACTGTTTCCTCCACTTTATCGAGCTCCACGCGGAGATTTTCAATAATAAAATCCTGCCTTTGAGGGGTATTCTTTCCCATATAATATTCCAGCAACAACTGTATATGATCTCCATGCTCCAGTCGCATCAGTTGCTTTCTCATATCCTGTCCAATAAAACCGGCAAATTCATCAGGGCTTATTTCACCCAGACCTTTGAATCGGGTGATCTCCGGTTTGTTTCCTATTTTTTTTACTGCTGCCTGCTTCTCTGCCTGATCATAGCAGTAAATTGTCTGATGTTTATTCCTCACCCTGAACAACGGTGTGTCCAGCACATATACTTTTTCATGTTTCACCAGGTCAGGAAAGAACTGAAGGAAGAAGGTCATCAGCAATAAACGAATATGCATACCATCCACATCTGCATCAGTGGCTATCACTACATTGTTATAGCGAAGGCCATCCAGCCCATCTTCAATATTCAGCGCATGCTGCAATAAATTAAATTCTTCATTTTCGTAGACCACTTTTTTGGTAAGACCAAAACAGTTAAGTGGCTTTCCCCTTAAACTAAATACCGCCTGTGTTTCTACACGGCGTGCTTTAGTGATAGAACCGGAGGCCGAGTCTCCTTCTGTAATGAAGATGGTGGTCTCTTTTTGTTTGGCCAGAAAATCTTCCCTTCCTTTTGCAGGTGGTTCTTCATCAAGATGATAACGGCAATCTCTTAATTTTTTATTGTGAAGATTTGCTTTTTTCGCTCTTTCATTGGCCAGCTTTTTAATACCTGCCAGTTCTTTTCTTTCCCGCTCACTCTGCTCAATGCGTTTCTTCATGGAATCCGCCGTGGATGGATTCTTATGCAGGAAATTATCCAGCTCTTTCGAAAGAAAATCCATTACGAACTGACGCATACTGGGCCCATCCACATCAACGTTCAGGGATCCAAGTTTGGTTTTTGTTTGCGATTCAAAAACAGGTTCTACTACTCTTACAGATACGGCGGCTACAATTCCGGTACGAATATCTGAAGCTTCATAATCCTTTTTGAAGAAATCACGAATCGTTTTCACATAGGCTTCTCGGAATGCTTGATGGTGTGTACCACCCTGGGTAGTATGCTGCCCGTTTACAAAGCTGTGAATATCTTCTCCGTAATCATTGTTATGTGTAATGGCGACCTCAATATCATTTCCTTTCAGGTGAATGATAGGATAACGGATCTCATCCTCATTGGTCTTGCGTTGGAGAAGATCAAGCAATCCATTCTTGCTTACATAGGTCTTTCCATTAAAATTTATTTTCAGTCCCGCATTCAGAAAGCAATAGTTCCATAACTGGCTCTCGAGAAATTCGGAGATGAAACGATAATTTTTGAAAACATTTTCATCAGGAAGAAAACTAACAAGGGTTCCATTCTCTTCAGTCGTCTTTGTTTCCTTATGCTCCTTCAGTAAAGCGCCTCTTTCAAATTCAGCTGTTTTTTCTTTTCCCTCTCTGATAGCTGTTACTTTGAAATATGAACTCAATGCATTGACTGCTTTTGTACCTACTCCATTCAATCCAACTGATTTCTGAAATACTTTGCTGTCGAATTTAGCGCCGGTATTTACCTTACTTACCACATCTACCACTTTTCCCAATGGAATTCCACGGCCATAGTCCCTTACAGTAACCATTTTCCCTTCAATCGAAAGTTCTACGGATTTACCATATCCCATGGCAAATTCGTCAATACAGTTATCAATTACCTCTTTTACTAATACGTAAATTCCGTCATCGGGGGAAGAACCATCCCCTAATTTACCTATATACATACCGGGTCGAAGGCGGATATGCTCTTTCCAATCCAGAGATTTTATACTGTCCTCGGTATATTCAAATAGCTGGGTATCTTTCTCTTTTGCCATTGAGGTACGTTCTGGTATTAAGTTTTTCTCTGGTTATTAATCAGGAATCAAAGTCTTTAGCTCGTTAGGGCAAATATACCAAAACAGGCTCTCCATTATGAATTTTCAGTTATTCACAGATGGGGAAAAGTTGGGAGTTGGAAGTTGGAAGTTGGGAGTCGGACTTATCTACGAATTTAATTGTATCCTGGATGGTAAAACACTTTGCTGGAAGCTTGCAGCTAGTAGCCTATAAACCGTTTATCCTAATAAAAACCTGTTTTTAAAGTATTGCTTTATATTAGTCAAAACAATCCAGATGCGATCAATAATCAGAAGCTTTCAAATTTTCTTTTTCTTATTACTGGCAGTCGAAGTTTCGGCGCAGCCTGCGCCGGAAAAGGATCTTCCCAGAGACTATCTTCCAAAAGAATTTTTTGCAGGGAGAAGAGAAGCATTAAGAAACCTGATGCCAGCAAATTCCATGACCGTGGTACTGGCCTTCCCAACCCGTAATTTTTCAAATGATGTGGATTATCTCTATCATCAGAATCCCGACATGTATTATTTCAGTGGTTATCGTGAACCCCAATCACTGTTGCTGATATTTAAAGAGGAACAACAGGATTCTGCCGGAAATAAGTTCAAAGAAGTATTATTCGTACAGAAAAAGAATCCGCAGCAGGAACAGTGGACCGGTAAAAGATTAGGTACCGATGGCGCAAAGGAAAATCTGGGTATTCCAGTTGTATATAATGGAGAGGATTTTAAAAAATTCGATCTTGACCTGACCAAATTCGAAAAAGTGATCATGGATCGCCTTCCTCAGGACCTGGCAGATGGACGTGATCCTGCAGACCTGTTTGATCTTGTCAATCTCTTAAAGATCAAAATGGATATGCCTAAAGACCTGGCAGGGCAAGCCAAATTCGATACTCGTTTGTACCGTACCCTGACTGGCACTCTGAGAGAAATTAAAACACCAGAAGAGCTAGATCTGATCCGCAAAGCAGTGGAAATTTCCTGCATAGGACAAAATGAAGTGATGAAAGCTGTGCGCCCGGATATGAGTGAACTGGAGATCCAGGGATTACATGAATACGTTCATAAAAAATATGGTGCCGAGGAAGTTGGTTATGGTTCCATTGTAGGCTCGGGAGAAAATGGATGCATTCTTCACTATATGGAAAACACAAAAACAAAAGTGGGCACTCAAATGATCCTTATGGATGTAGGAGCGGAATACCATGGATATACGGCCGATGTTACAAGAACTGTTCCCGTTGATGGTAAATTCTCGGATGAAGAAAAGACCATTTACCAACTGGTATATGATGCGCAGGAAGCCGCCTTTAAATTATTAAAAGATGGCGCTACATGGGCAGATGCCGGTGCCGCTGCAAAAGAATTGATTGCAAACGGGCTGCTAAACCTGGGCATTATCAAGGATAAAAAAGATGTTTCAAAATATTATCCTCACGGACTGTCCCATCATATTGGACTGGATGTACATGATCGGTCTGCTTCTTCCAGGTTGAAAAAAGATATGGTGATCACCATAGAGCCTGGCATTTATATTCCTGAAGGAAGTAATTGTGATAAGAAATGGTGGAGCATAGCTGTTCGTATTGAAGATGATTGCCTTATTACCCAGGATGGATATGAGCTGCTCTCCCATTTTGCTCCAAGAAAGATAGAGGACATTGAAAAAATGATTGCGCAAAAAAGTCCGATTGATAATTTTAAACTACCGCCGCTGGAATCGGGAAAGAAGAAGGGATTTTAATAGATTTCCTTCCTTCTCAACTTCACCACATTTGTAGGAGTTGCTCCACCGGTTCCATCAAAATAATCAAGTTTGATCTGACCTATGTTTCTGGAATAATAATTCATATAGTATCCTAATGTGGCATCAAGAGGTAACCATAATGGACCGTTTTGCAATTCATACTTTTCCTCAACAACAATTGTATTTGGATAATTGACCGTACCAGTGGAAGTCGTCAATGATATAGGTACATCCTTCTGAAGAATTGTGTATTTTATTCTTATTACAACAGGAGTACCACCAATGGCTCCTGTATACCCACCAGTTGAAGAATACCATATGGTATTAACTGGCGAGTTATCTTTGAGGAATATCCAAGTCTGCCATTGTTCGGCATCGAAAGAAAGATAACCCACAAGGTTGGACCATTGAAAATAATCATTGCCAGATTTACGATAATGACCTGAAGTATCAAAAGGAGGAACGCCTGAAATATCTGCGCTCTCCATAAAAGTCTGGAAAGGATTACCACCTGCGGTAATAGTATGATTGATCACTTTCACAAGAAGAGAATCTGTAGCCACATTATCAATTTCATAGCTCCAGTTGCTGTTCACTGTTCGGGGGTAATAATCAGAAACGGGAACAGCCGCTACCGTTACAGGGAAAGTACAGGTACTTGTTCCCAGAGTTACTGTAAAAGTTTGTATGCCTGCCGTTACCGGGTTTCCTGTTCCTAATAAGGTTACAGTTTGAGGACCTGTTGAAGCCAGGTTGCCGGAAAAGGCAAAACTAAATCCATCTAATGTATTTGTTGAAATGCTGAAGACACCCGGTGTGGTCACCGTTACCTGAACATCTACTTTATTCGTTGCATCGAGCGCAGTACCTACTGTATATGTTCCCTGAACATTTATAGGCGCGCAGGCAGATGGTGCACCACCAAGCGTTCCTGCACCCGCAGAACTAACTGTAACGGTGAAAGCACACGTTGATGTACCTACTGTAATTGGAACCACATTGGCTCCCACTGTTGTTGGTGCTCCTGTTCCCTGCAAGACCACTGATTGTGGACCTGTAGCAGTGAAAACTCCGGATTTAGAAAAGGTCATCCCCTGGTAGCTCGTAGTTATAGTATAGGAGCCTACTGTGGTCACATTCACATTTATCGTAGCGGTATTAGCTGCAGTTAATGGAACAGCTACAGCATAGGCACCTTGAACTGTAGCGCCTGTGCAGGCATTAGGTGCGCCTGAAAGAGTAAAAACAGCTGCCGAGGCAACAGTTACCTGTATATCACAATAGGTGCTATCAAAGCTTACCGAAAAATTATTTACACCTGCAGCAAACGGAGTACCGTTTCCGCGAAGAGTAACATCCGTATTTCCAAAGCTGGTAAAATTACCTGTGGCACGGAAATAATATCCGTTTACAGTATCTGTGGTTATGGTATAACTTCCAGTCTTGGTTACCCCTACCCTGATCACAATATTATTTGTGGTGGGGTTCAATACGGTACCAGGATTATAACTGCCATTAACTGTCTTAGGAAGGCAATCTCCGGAAATGTCTGCTCTCAAACTACCTTCAGCAGGACTACTGGAAGATTCAAAGCTCAATTCCTTCTGACAACTCACGATCAGTATAATTACCAGGGAAAGCCAAAACAGGAGGTTTTTTCTCATAAAAAGAATGGGTATTTCAGCGCTAAAAATAAGATTATTTTCCAAGGTTTTCAGAGAATCCGCAAATAAACGCAGCGGTATCACTCAATGTGAAAAAACTAAGCAGTAATTTTGGAAAAACCGTGATATGAAGAACGCTGGTCTTGTTTATTTAGTATGCCTTTTAATATTGTCTCAATCCATTTTTGCTCAAAACACTGCAAACACAGTCCTAGATCCTAATGAGTTCGAAAATGGTATTACTAAGGCAGAAATACAGATATTAGACGTCCGTACTGCCGAAGAGTTTAAAACCGGTCATATAAAAAATGCACTGCAGGCTGATTGGAAGGATCAGGCTCAGTTTAAGGACCGTGTTCAGTATGTGGATAAAAACAGGCCTGTTTATATTTATTGCCTTGTGGGTGGAAGAAGCGCTGCAGCCGCCGAATGGATGAGGGAAAATGGTTATAGTGATGTGATTGAATTAAAAGGAGGCATCAACGCCTGGAAAAAAGCAAATAAACCAGTGGAAGGCAGTTCCAATGAACCATTAATGTCACTTGATCAATATAAAGCCAGCATTCCGGATGATCGAATGGTACTGGTAGATTTTGGTGCTACCTGGTGCCCGCCCTGCGTAAAAATGGCGCCTGTATTTGAAGCACTTCAAAAAAACAAGGACCTGCACTTTGTATTTATTAAGATCGATGCTGGCGTACAGACAGAATTAATGAAAACAATGAATGTTGATAAGCTTCCTACCCTGATCATTTATAAAAAGGGAAAAGAAAAATGGCGCGATTCAGGAATCATCGAAAAGAAAATTTTAGAAAAAGAATTGAAATGATTAAAATCCTTGCCCTATTTGTTTTTTTGTTTGCCTTTACTATTCTTTCTGCTCAGTCTCCACAGGTTGAAATGCTGAATTCAGGTAATAAGATCAGCCTTCGCGGACTAAGTGTCGCCAATGATAATGTGATCTGGGTTAGTGGCAACAAAGGATCTGTGGGCCGCTCTACCAATGCTGGAAAAACCTGGAAATGGATTACAGTAAAAGGTTTTGAGAAAGCAGACTTCCGCGATATTGAAGCATTTGACGCGAGCAGCGCAGTGATCATGGCCATTGGTGCTGATGATCCGGCCTATATACTCAAAACAATCGATGGCGGAGATAGCTGGAAAGTTGTTTATGAGAACAAAACAAAAGGCATGTTCCTCGATGCGATGGAATTCTGGAACGAACGTTCAGGCATCGTGATCGGTGATCCAATAGATGGACGATTTTTTATTACCCGCAGTTTTGATGGTGGTGATAGCTGGCAGGATATTCCAATGGATAAAAGACCAA
>JAYTXP010000114.1:0-3967 GCA_043742885.1 Chitinophagaceae bacterium
CTTTTTTATTCAATTTAATGGTCACGCTTTTTCCATCGCAATCAGCTTTTGCTGTTACGCCTTTCGGTATCAGCGGATCGGTAATAGAACCAGTACCACCGCCAAAAGAAAGATCATATCCGCTTTGTCCGTCCGTAAAATGACTGATCATAAGGAGATATTCATGTCCCGCAATGATATTCGGCATAGAGGCGAAGGCAGGTTTATTGTCTGCGGGATCAGAAGCGCATTGAATAAAATTTACACCGCTTGCAGAAGCTCCGGTATTGCCATAGGTGCCTGCCCAGTTTCCGCTTACAACCCATGTGGTGTTCAAAAAAATATTGTTGGGGTCTCTGCCAGTGATATCCCATAGCTGCCAGTCATAATCCTCATTCACTGCAATAGGTTTGATCAGGAAACCAAGTGAGCCTGAAATATAACAGGTGAATTTATAATAATAAGGATTTTTATTCTGATAGGCTGCTCCATCACCACCGCAACCAGGCACGGCGATATTATTGGTAGAACAAAGTGGAACATTACTTTGGTGAAAAACCGTAGTACCACAAACAGGAAAAGCTGTGCTGGGTGTTTGACCCAGATTAGTACAGTTCTGGCTGAAAACAGGGGACACGCAGATCAGCAGGATCAGCGCCAAAAATGGCTTTAATGGTTTTTGGTTCATGATCAGGATAACCTGTACATTTTGCCCGGTAAAGATACTATCACATTTGCTAATTCGAGGTTAATGATGGCATTGGCAAACTGCCCGTGACTAAGACCTGAACGGCTATTCAGTGCATCAATATGAATAAGATCGTTTTCTTTTAATAGTTCCACCAGGGAATTTTCTTCTTTACTTAATTCTATGAACAATTGCTTTTGGACCGTTTTTTTCGCGGAAGGATTAACCAGCCAGCCCATTGCCTGCAGAATTTGTTTGGTATCGGTTACCAGTTGCGCCCTGTTTGTCCGGATCAGGTCATTGCAGCCGGCACTTTTAGGATCATTCACTCTTCCGGGATAAGTGAACACTTCGCGGTTATAACCATTGGCCAATTCGGCAGTGATCATGCTGCCTCCTTTAATATCGGTCTCTATTACAATACTGGCATCACTCATTCCCGCTACAATGCGATTCCGGCTGGGAAAATTATGACGGTCGGGTTTTACACCATTTCGAAATTCTGAAATTATTCCGCCATTGGCCTGCAACATTTCTCTGCACAGACTCATATTCTCAGGAGGATAAAGCTGATCCAATCCATGCGCCACCACACCCACCGTTTTCAATTCATTCTTCACAGCAGCACGATGTGCCAATGAATCTATACCAAATGCCAGACCGCTGATCACCATCACCGAATGTTCAGTCAGTTCTTCCACCAGTTTATCTACAATTTGGCGGCCCTGGTCCGTATTTTTTCTGGTTCCTATGATGGCCAGGATCTTTGATGTATTCAGATCGGCCTGCCCTTTATAATAAAGCAGGGTGGGGGAATCATAACAATTCAAAAGTCGGCGGGGATAATGTTTGTCGGTAATGAAAAGAGGCTGAATATCATTTTTTTCAATGAATCGAATTTCTTCTTCCGCTTCATTAAAATCACGAAAAGAACGGATGGCCTCTGCACGTATACTACCTATCCCATCTAATCTTTCCAGGAAAGATCTTTTAGCATGAAATATTTCCTCTACATCGCAGTGCTGCAATAAAATCTTCGACTGCACCGGCCCGATCTGCGGGATCATAGTGAGCGCTATCTGATACAAAAGGTCCTTACTTAAATTCACGAAGTGAAATTAGGAAGGGATGCTATGAAAGGTTATATTTTAGTCGACTAACTATATTCAAGCTTCTAGCTTCAAGCTGCTAGCACAATAGCATACTGTTCAAAAATATTATTCAAATCTTGAGACAAAGGGAATTAAGACTCCTGACTCACGACTTTAGACTCCTAATTAATAACTCCTAACTAATAACTCCGTTCTCCTATTCATCCCTCTTCCATCCTCTGTCTTATTATCAGCAATAGGTTGAGTCTCGCCATAGCCTTTAGCTTGCAGTCGCTGCGCTGAAATATTTTTACTCAGCAGATAATCAATCACAGCTTTCGCCCGATTATTTGATAAGGCTAAATTATCAGATGGCTTGCCCACATTATCTGTATGGCCGCTGATCTCAATGCGTAGAGTAGGATTCTCATTCAGAAGTGAAACCAGTTCATTCAGTTCTACATGCGATTCTTTTTTAAGCGTGAACTGATTGGTCTCAAAGAAAATATTTTTTAAAACCATTCGCGCATTCACTTCAATGGGAATAAGGGCAATATCTTTTGTATAGGTAGAATCAATGGATCTTTCGGCCATCAGGAAATTATCTGAATAGAATAAGTAATCTTTTTTACCCACAGCAAATGCGTAATCTTTTCCCATTGGAAGCGTAATGAAATAATTTCCTTCCGCATCAGTATTGACTTTGCTTATCAGTTGTTTGCTTTTCAGGTCGGTAAGTTCAACCGTAGTGTTAATAGATTTCCCTGTTTTTTTATCAAACACTTTTCCTTTTACCCATACAGTTCTGAAGGGCCGCATTTTTTCCCGCAGCTCAAAACTATAAATATCCAATCCTCCTTTGCTATCACTTCTGTCTGAAGCATAATAAGCAGTCTTTCCATCGGCAGCCACAAATAAAGTACCCTCATCATCTATAGTATTGATAGGATATCCCAGGTTAACTGGTTTTTCCCATTCGCCATCAGGACCCCGACGACTTACAAAAATATCATTGCCACCAAAACCCTGATGACCATTTGATACAAAATATAAGGTTTGATTATCGGCATGAATAAAAGGACATTGATCATCGCCTGATGTATTGATAGTATTTCCCAGGTTTTCGGGCTCGCTCCATCTTCCATTTGTTTGCATATGACAAACATAAATATCAACACCGCCCATTCCTCCTAAGCGACGACTGGCAAAATAAAGATCTCTTTTGTCAGGAGAAAGACAAGGTTGTGAATCCCATTGATCAGAATTTACACGACTACCAAGGTTAACGGCTTCTGTCCATCCAAAGGCATTGTGCGTGGAAAAATACAGATCATAATTACCATAACTGTCTTTTCGATCCTTGGCTGTAAACACCATCCACTCTCCATCAGAGGAAATAGTTTGTGCAGCTTCACTGGTAATTGTATTGATTTTTCCGTCGATGGGTTTAGAGCTTAACCAATCTTTCCCTGATGATTCGCTGATGAAAAAATCTTCATTCAGATCATTCAGGCGGCGGGTAAATACCAATTGTTTTCCATCAATACTCAGGGTGGGAAAATATTCCGATTCTGCACTATTTACTCCAGCACCTACATTTTGGGGAGCGAAAATATAATTTTTATCTGTTTGATGACTGGCATACTCGACAGCAAACCGGTAATTTTTCTGATGTTGTAAGGCATCAGCTAATCTTTTATCATTAGCGGGAGGTGCTTTTTTTAATAGTAACGAGATCGCATCCAGCGCTTTTTCAAATTCTCCCGTGCCAGCAAGACAGACTGAATAGGAATAGAAATAATTGATACAATAACTAGAATCTATGGTAATCGCTTTTTCAAAATTGCCAACTGCGTTACGATAATTCTTCCATTCAAGTTGAATTCTTCCTAAGCCAAGATAAGCATCCGCATAACCTGCATCAGCTGCTATGGCCTGCTGAAGGAAAGCGGCTGCATTTATATAATTCCCTTCTTCACCTCTTTCCCTTGCCTGCTGATATAATAACTGCGCCTTTTTATTCACTTTGGAAGGGTCGTAACGCTGGGCGTAGCCTGCCATTGCCGTAAGTAAAAACAGAATTGATAAAAAGAAGATCCTTGGGCCAGTCATAGTGTAAGATATTCAACTACAAAACTAAGAAAGCCTCAACCATTATAGGGGAGAATTAACAAGGTTTTATTCGGCGTTTTCAGGGTACATCAATGTA
>JAYTXP010000115.1:0-4732 GCA_043742885.1 Chitinophagaceae bacterium
GGCAGCTGGTATTTTTCAAATAAATTTTTTAACTGCAACCAGTAAGCCGTTTCACCACCTCCTCCAATAAATGCCACATTGGGAAGAATCGTTTCCTGGTAAATACCCCGAAGTATTACATTGGGACTGAATTTTTCGGGATGTGCATTTAATTCTTCAAACAGTTGCTCCTTATTAAATCTGGTATCGCTGTTAAGCACTCTCCATTCATCGTTGATCTTTTCAATCCGATCACGACGATCACCTTCCAGGTAAAATAAATTGATCTCACGGGGATTTGCCTGCACTTTATATCCTGCATCCTCCAGTGCCACAGCCGTTTTCTCCACCACAGCAGAGGCAGTTTGATTTAAAAGGTCATCTTCGAACAAAGGTTTCAATAATGATTTAAGGGCCGCATTATCGGGCTGTAAAACGACCAGTCCGTATTCCGCGAATAATTCATTTATAAATCGAAAACTGGCCTCGGCCATTGTTCTGCCTTCTGCATATGAATCGCGAAGCATTTTAATCAACTGATCGCCATATGGCAATACAACCAATTGTCCTTCCATTTTATCAATCAGGGATATCAGCTCCTTATCAATACTCATTCTGCCTACCGCACCCGTTTGTTTGGTATGCCAAACCAATTTCTCCTTATTCAAATAAATATGATTCAGTTCTTCCAGGTCCGCATCCTCTGAACCCATATAAAATACAGGAACAAATTGTTTATCAGTATATAATTTATTCAGATGATCTGAAAGTTTGATCACATGCAGGATCTTATATATAAAATAAAGAGGACCGGTGAACAAGTTGTTCTGATGTGCGGTGGTAATGGTGTAGGTATTGCCGGCAAGAAGTTTTTCTATATTGGCCAGCACCGCTTCTGATGTATTGACGCCCTTATATTGATTCTTTAACTCAGTTACTAATACTTCGCGATTGGAAGAAAATTGATCTCTTTCTGAAATGGCTTCCTCAATTCCCCTGATCGTTACATTATGCTTGTAAAATGGCCTTAGTTCGGTTGCTTGATCAATATAGTCAAGCACCACACTTGTAAAGGCTGAGGTTTGTCGGTATGGAATGCAAATTGAATTGAAATTCATCGGGCTCAAAAATAGTAATAATCAAACAGAGAAACGAACTACGAAAATCGCTCTACGTTAAAAGGACTGATGTCCATACTTAGTTTCTTCTTATTAATGATCTCATCTACAAGCAAACCAGTTCCTGCACCCAGACTTAGTCCCAGCATGCTATGCCCCGTAGCTATCGTAAGATTTGCATATTTTTTAACAGGACCAATAAAGGGCAGGCCATCTGCGGAGCAAGGCCGATAGCCATACCAGATATTTTCCATGGCAGGCATAGCCACATCAAAATCAGGATAAAATCTTTTCACCGCATCCAGTATTCCCTGTACCCGATTCATTCTAGGCGCCGTTTTATGTGAGGTGATCTCCATCGTGCCTCCAAAACGGATCTTGTTACCATCCATCGGGGTAATGGCAGCTCTTCCTTCAACCAACACTGCAGGATGAATAACTTTATAGGGAGAATTTTCTAGCGTGACTGAATAACCCCGGCCCGGCATCATCGGAATTTTTATTTTTAGCAACTCCGCCGTTTCTCTTCCCCATGATCCTGTTGCCATTACTACTTCATCCTGCTCAAAGGTTGTATCGGCACAGATCACCTTTGTGATGCGGCCCTTCGACTGTTCAAATCCTTTTACTTCTGCACCTGCAATCAATTGCACTCCTTTCATCTTTAAAACCTGGATCAGCTCACTCATTAATTTATTAGGCCAACAATGCGCATCACCCGGGAAGTAAATGGCACCAATTCCATTTATTCGTGTACCTGGTTCTTTGGCCAACAACTCTTCGCGATTCAACATGCTGGTTCCTTCCAAACCGAGCTCCTGCGCTTTTTTAACTGTATGATGTGCATGTTCCGCAGCGGCTTCTGTCTGAAATATTTCCAGCAATCCCTTTTGTTCGTAGGAAAAATTAAAACCGGGTTGATGAAGCCATTCTTCATATTCTTTTTTGGAAATAAAAGCGATATCACGAAGTGGAATGGCTGAATTTTCTACATGCTTTTGCGTCGCGCTTTTCATAAACTTCATCCCCCAGCTGATCAGGTTCCAATCAAAACGGGGCTGTACATAAAATGGAGATTTTGAATTCCACATCCATTTCAATCCCTGCTTCACAATTCCGGGAGTGGCTAATGGAATAAAATGACTGGGACAGATATATCCGCAGTTACCATAGGAACAATTATCAAGGAAGTCTCCTTTATCCAGTACAGTTACTTCCCACCCTGATCTGTTTAAATAATAGGCCGTGCTTAATCCGATAATTCCTCCACCAATGATGGTTGCTTTCATGTTCTATTTATTATTCTTCCAATGTTCTTCCAGCATTTTTATAAAATATCCTCCTACCACACTTCTTGCCTGAAACCCAACCTGTCTTCCGTCTGTTGTTTCGTGCCAGTCGCTTAAAGGTACTCTGACAGGTGTATTGGTTGCGAATTTATAAACCGGAGCGATCAGCTTGCGAAAATTATTTATATCAGATGTCAGCGTGGCCGTCCAGCAGATCCAGTCAGATTTTGTATAGGTCTTTCGGCTATCTAATGGCAATCCGAATTCATTTTGTTTACCTAAATAAAACCTGATCTCTTTTTCATAGACAGATGCCGGAAATAAATCTAATCCTAGCAATTTATCCCATACCAAATTATATTTCTGGCTCCAGGATCCTTTTTGTCCGAATGCCAGCATATAATGATCTCCATCTTCCGCTAATGCCTGCCATTTTGTTGCATAGTCTTTTGCAATGGCCGCATATTTATTCGCTTCTTCTTTCCGCCCCGCATGATCCGCCATTTGCGCGAAGGCGCCAATACCAACAATCGCTTTTAAAGACAGGTTCGCATTTCTTGCCAAATGTCCCGCAAAATCATCCGTACATAATTGATTGGCGGGATCTAATCCATCTTTCACTAAAAATTCCACCCAACGGTTCAGAGTATTCCAGTATTTTTCAGCGAAAGCAACCGATCCTTCCGCTCTGCAGATCGCAGCAGTAAGAATGATCATGTTCCCTGCTTCTTCCACCGGCATATCTTCTCCATAGGTCTGACCATTCGCCAATGGATAAGTTCCCAGGTCATGAGATGGAAATGGTTTTGTCCATTTTCCATTCTCACTATATTGAATAATGGGTTCCACCATTCCTTCTAATAATTTTGGATTGTAGATCAGCGTTAATGGAGCGGAAGGATAAGTAACGTCAACTGTCCAGATAGAACCATTACTGAAATTTTCTTTTTGAGGAAAAAGAATCTGATCATTTTCTCCTCTTACCAGTTTATGCGCCGCTAAAGATTGGCGGTATGCTAAAGCACAAAGTTTGGCATATTCATCCCCTCCCGCCAGCTGCGCATCCTTATACAACTTCATATCAAAATTTTTGCAGCGTTCATTGATTTTTGAATAGTCTTCCAGCGACTGCCTGATCATTTCTTCTGTGGAAATAAAATCTTTTTTCCACCATGCCTGCAAATTATTTCCGAAATACTGGATGGAATAAAGGTCATCATAAGCCAGCAGGATGGTTCTTTCCGTGGGCATATTTTTTATTTTACCCAGGTCGATCTCGGTATCCATCATTGAAGGAAGATCCATCGTACCAGGCGCTCCAGGCAATAGTTGCTTAACAGTACCGTCATTTATTGCCGCCACATAAAAATAACCCCAATCGATTCGAAGGTCATCGCCTTTTTTTTGAAGTATGGGCTGCTCTTTAGTACCGGTTTTAAGATAGTTGATACTTCCAAAATTCCCCTGGGATATCATCATGTCACTATTCTTTTTATTGCTGGCAATGGCTGTAGAAGCAAGGAAATGGATCTTCACCTTATGCAATTTATTATCGGTGGAAAGAACATTAAAACTAACATAGGTAATCGGGCGGGAAAATAAATTAAGATCATTGGCCAGCAAAGGAGAAAGAAATCTAAGATCAAGAAAGACCGGACCGCAGTTAAATTCATAACGTGTGCGTGTAGCGCTGATATTTACAGAAACCTGATCAGCCTTTGAATAATTTTTTAACATCCTGGCCCTACCCAGTCCAGCATCCAGCCAGGCCCATCCCTGCGAATTTGTACAATGAATAGCCAATACATTATTACCGGTACGAAGTGCCGCTAAGGCTTGTTCAGTCAGTTTATAATCTTTTAGTTCTGAATTATTGCATTCCACACAAGCCCACACCCGTACTCCATTAATATAAATTTCTGCATCATCATCATGCCTTAATTGCAATACCAGCTGGTCAATATTGATCTCCCCTAATATAAAAGTTCTCCGGGCCCAGATATCTTTGGTCTTCTATTCGGTAGCGAAGTCATTGTTCCATCCTAATCCAAAAGGCATTTTTCCGGTTGACCAGTTTCTGTCATTATAATCTGCTTCTTTCCAGCTATCACCAGGTTCCTTCTCAGTATATTTCACCTCCACCGGTTTGTCTTCTCCCGGTGCCAGGATGGAGGTTATCGGACCAACAGGTTCTCCTAAAAAATTATATAATTTATCATCCACCGATATCAATCCAACCAGGGATTGATCAGTACCTGTCCAATGTTTGGTAACGGAGCCATTCAATTCATCAGTAAAACTCCAGATACTGAAATAAGGATCATTGGTGACTAATGGATAAGCGGG
>JAYTXP010000116.1:0-5914 GCA_043742885.1 Chitinophagaceae bacterium
ACTCGATAAAGTGACCAGCACATTATTCGCGTTAGATGCATCTATATCAATACTGGATATCGAGGCACCGGCAGCGACAGGAATAACGGCACTTGTAACAACAACTGGCGTGCTGGTACTGGCACTACTCAATTTCATAACCAGTGGTGCTACCGCAGGTGTTCCATAGGAACATCCCAGCCAGATCGTATTCGGAGCTACCGGATCGACTTTTACTGCAGTTACTTCAGATGTTCCCATGGCCGCCACAGTAACCTGCAATCCTGCAGGAGTTCCTGTGAGTCCGCTGATCACAAAATATTTACCCGCATCATCCCCGCAATAAAGTGTTTTTTGCGCATCATTCAGATCAGTGGGATTAATAAACTGACCACGATTATTATTAACCGACAAAGATGAAAAACTTGTACCGCCGTTGGTTGAACGGTAATAATTATTTGACGTATTGGAAGTGATCTGCAAGTTACCATCGGTTTGATCGATATGCGCTATTCCACCATCACCACCTGTGACTACAACAGAACTATTGATACCTGCCGAAGTAAATTTTTGCGAAAAATTATCCTGAGCGCCTGCCAATAAATAATTAGTTATGATAGGATGAAGATCTCCTCCATAGAACTGAGTTACATTGAATCCATTATTTTTTGCTGTGAAATTAGGAGCAGCCGTATTTGCATTCGTCGTAAAATAAATACCTCCATCATTCCCATTGATAAGATTAGAGGAACCATTGTATAAGATCATGTGTTGGTCCACATGTACTGAACTGCTTGTTGTGATCTGTGTCCAGTTTGCTCCTGCATCCGTAGATTTTGCCAGGTTAAATCCACCCACGACTAAAATATCAGCATTCACTGGATCACATGCACCGATAAGATTATACCAGCATTGAGAATTAGAACCATTATTAAGAGCGGAGGGTACAGCAATTGGAATCCAGTTTGTTCCCGCATTATCCGAACGATACATATTCAATACCTGGGAAGTGGCACTGTCCTGTAACAATACATACACACGGTTTGAATTTGAAGGCGCTACTATTAATTCTGCTCTTTGAGTTATACCTGAGCCCGAAGGAGGGGTGATATCTGTCCAGGTATTCAATGCTCCCGTATTTGAGCCATTGGTTGCGGCGGATTTAAGAATAACAGTTCGGGAGAATATACCTAATGAAGCATAGATATCTCCAGTGGCTGCCACTTCAAGGTCCGCTGCACGACCGGTTGCAAAACCCGGTAAGGGAGCACCTAAAACCTGAGTCCAGTTAGATCCTCTGTCAGTTGAACGCAACACACCTCTGAATGTTGAAGTAAGATTGCGAAGAGAAGCATAGAGATTACCGTTATTATCTATGGCCAGGTCCTGTACATATTCGAAACCACTGGTAGAGCTAAGTAAGGTCCAGCTAACTCCCCCATTGGTACTTTTATATATTCCTCCTCCTCTTATTGCATCAATATTTCCCCAGCCCTCCCCTGTACCAGCAAAAAGAGTATCTGGATGGGCAGCATCCTGTATCATGGCAGTGACCGCCAGGTTAGGTAAAAGATCATTTACAGGAGCCCAGTTTGGCAATGAGGCATTGAAATTAGTAGTTCGGAATATTCCTCCACCTACAGAACCCGCAATTACTGTATTTCCGGTGGCGTCTCTTTTATCTATAACCAATGCGCGACAGCGACCGCCTATATTATTTGGTCCGCGTTCCTCCCATGTCAGTGACTGAATACGGGATACTCCATTGGTCATCAGGGATTCCATATACGCTTTGGCTGGTATCAGTCTTTCATTGGGAATAATATCCAGATTGGGGTCCCGCGTTTTGCGGAATTCCTGATATAAAGCATTCTCATATCCATCCGCTTCTCCGGTCTTTTTCGTTTTTTCGGGCGTAATGCTTTGTTTCTGATCACATCCGCCTAAGAAAATCGAAATAAAAAAACTGCCCGCTATTAGTATTTTATGCATCAACAAAGTTTTGTGAGATTATTATTAAAGTTCGGGTTTTTTTACAGGAATTTAAGAAAGGCGCGGGGACCATTTGACCCGTTTGCACTATCTTGGCTTAGTAACGAAATGAAAAGCTTTTTTCTTATATCGTGTATAATGGTTTGCGGATTGGCAAAGGCTCAATACCACGCCAAAATATTTGTTTATTCACAGGAGTTCAGCCCTGGAATCGTACCGGACCGGAATGAAAACGGTGTGGCCAATCGCCCGAAGAGTACTACCCGGTATTATATATATTTTTCCCAATCCAATCTATCGCTAATTCAATTCGATTGCATTCGTCTGGACAGTCAATGGTATAAGATCAATATAGTAGATACCATTGGTACGCCAATTTATTTAAAAGAGCCTGAAAAAAAATTGCTGGTATCTCAAACAAGAAGTCTGGTTTTGCAATTACATAGCGGAGAGATCTGTTCTGCCCCTAAAGGCGAATCCGTTCTCAAAAAAACCGGGGCAGATATAATATACAGGCAAAAAGGAAGAAAATATACCCTCCGGCTTTCAAAGATCCATGCCCTGCCCCCAGTTTTAGGTCAATAATATGCCTGGGTTCTCAATTTCTTCTCAACCTCTCAACCAAGCCTGCCAGCAGGCAGGCACTCAACTCCTCAACTTATTCTCTAATCTCGTAATTTTCCACAAATTTCCTTAATGGCTTTACAACCCTGGAGAAAAGGCCGGATCATTCGAATCGAGGACCATACACATAATACCCGTCGTTACTGGATTGAAGTGCTGGAGACCGACCACTTTGATTTTATTCCCGGTCAGTTCGTAACACTCGACCTTCCCATTTCAGAAAAATCAAATAAAAGGCTCAGAAGTTATTCTATTTCTTCCTGGCCGGATGGAAGTAATGTAATTGAATTGCTGATCGTACTTACACCCAATGGGATCGGGACGCATTTTCTTTTCAATGAAACCGAAATTGGTTCAGAAATAAATTTCCGCGGAGCACAGGGAGTTTTTCAGCTGCCTTCTATTATTGAAAATGACATAATGCTGGTATGTACTGGTACAGGCGTGGCTCCATTCCGAAGTATGGTGCAGCATATATTATTACATCATCTTCCTCACCGTGAAATTCATTTGGTTTTCGGATGCCGTCACCGCTCCGATCTTTTGTACTATGAAGAATTTAAAAAATTGGAAGAGCAGCTATCAGGATTTCATTATTATCCTACCCTTTCAAGGGAAAATTGGGAGGGAGAACATGGCTATGTACATCCTATTTATGAACGTATCGCTGCAGGCAAGCCCGAAATGCTTTTTTATCTTTGCGGATGGAAAAGTATGATCGATGAAGCAAAGAAAAGGATCATTGAATTGGGTTATGACAGAAAAGCAATTAACCTGGAATTATACGGATAGATATTGTTTATATACAATAGCAGTAGAATTGATGTTCATCAGCGTTAAAAATGATATTGATCATTTAGAGTAAGTTTTATCCCTTCGCTATTCGATATTTACCTGCATTGAGTATATTCGTGGAAATCAAAATTACATGGGCGCTTCATCGCTTATTGTACTCATATTGGCCGCAGTCGCCTTTTCCGGAGGGGCGATACTTATTTCAAGACTATTCCTGAAACCCACCACCAATAAACAGAAAGGGGAACCCTACGAGTGCGGTATTCCTACCACTGGAAAAACATGGGTGCAACTGAATGTGGGTTATTATTTGTTCGCACTTATCTTCCTGATCTTCGATGTTGAATTAGTTTTTCTCTATCCCTGGGCCGTAGTCGCAAAATCCATCGGTTGGTTAGCCTTGGTAGAGATCGTTATATTTTTCTTTATTCTTTTCATGGGATTCCTTTATGCGCATAAGAAGGGAGCGTTGAAATGGATTTGAGGAAGGCTTTGAGCTACGAGCCGCGAGCTTTGAGCTTGAGCAGAAAAAATTAAAAAATTGAGTACAAAAAAAAATATTAGTTCTGAATTTCCCGGACATGTTCATGACCTGCCTGGTGGTGGTGTGGTGCTGAGTAAATTGGATGACCTGGTGAATTGGGCAAGATCTAATTCTATCTGGCCCCTGACCTTCGCTACCAGTTGCTGCGGTATTGAAATGATGTCTACCGCTTCTGCTAAATATGATTTTTCCCGTTTTGGATTTGAAGTGGCACGCGCCACTCCACGCCAGGCCGATGTGATCATCATCGCCGGAACGATTGTAAATAAAATGGCTCCTGTTTTAAAAAGATTATATGAACAGATGGGAGATCCTAAATATGTAATTGCCATGGGCGCCTGCGCTATCAGCGGAGGTCCATTTTTTTATAATACCTATTCAGTGGTGAAAGGTGCCGATCACATTATACCTGTAGATGTATATGTTGCCGGTTGTCCACCACGCCCCGAAGCTCTTTTGCATGCATTGATCAGTTTGCAGCATAAGATCAAACTGGGACTTACCCGTGAACAGATCCGAACCGAAAAAGAATAAAATGTTACCTGAAGAATTAAAGAACAAGATCACCGAACTTCTGCCAACTGCCACCTTTGAGGAGGGAGCTAATGCAGCATCGGGATGGGTAACTGTTAATATTGACTCCGCCGACTGGCTGAACTTCGCGACCAAACTCAAACAACATCACTTACTGGCATTCGATTATTTGTTCTGTCTTACCTGTGTAGACTGGAAGACGCACCTGACCATGGTCTATAATCTTGATTCCACTTCATTTCGTCATAACCTGGTTATAAAGATCAAACTTAATAGAGATAAACCGGAAGTTGAATCCGTATCTGAACTCTGGCGCACGGCAGAATTTCACGAAAGAGAAGTGTATGAAATGTTTGGCGTGAATTTCCTGAATCATCCCGACCTGCGATTACTAATTCTACCTGATGGATGGGAAGGAAAAAATCCAATGCGAAAAGATTTTGAAGATGCGGTGAATATGATCAGACTTTAAAAATTGAATTAAAAAAATTTCGAATAGAATATAATGTACAGAGAGACGGAAATAATAACGGATATGGGAAATGACCTGGTGATCAATGTTGGTCCCCAGCACCCTGCCACCCATGGCGTTTTACATTTGGTGATCACGCTAAACGGCGAGACCATCAAAAAAGTAGAACCGCACCTGGGTTATATCCATCGCTCTATTGAGAAAATGTGCGAGAGTCTCACCTACCGTCAATTTATTTATGTGACCAGCCGGATGGATTATCTCTCTGCTCATATTAATAATCATGCATGCGCTCTATGTATTGAAAAAGGTCTGGCTATTGAGATCCCCTCAAGAGCACAGGTCATTCGGGTACTGATGGATGAACTTACCCGTATTGCTTCTCACGAACTCTGGTGGGGTGCTATGGCCATGGATCTGGGTGCATTCACGCCTTTCTTTCATGCGTTCCGCGAAAGAGAAACTATTACGGATATCATGGAGGAGACCTGCGGTGCCCGCCTCACCATGAATTATATGGTTCCGGGTGGAGTGATGCAGGATATCCATCCGAATTTTCAGAAAAGAGTGAAAGACTTTCTTGTACTATATAAAAAGAAGATCCACGAATATGATGAAATGGTAACTAACAATATTATTTTCCAGAACCGAATGAAGAATGTGGGTTATTTATCTCCACAAGATGCGATCAGTTATGGCTGTACTGGTCCTACTGCCCGTGGAAGTGGAGTAAAAAGCGATATACGAAAGCTTTATCCTTATGAGATCTATGATAAGCTGGAGTTTGATGAAATACTTGAAAAAGGCGGTGATTCTTTCGCCCGTTATATGGTTCGTCTTCGTGAAATGAATGAATCAATAAAAATTGTAGAACAACTTATAGATAATATTCCAGAGGGTGATTTTCAGGCCAAGACAAAGGCCGTATTAAAATTACCTAAGGGAGAGTTTTATACAAGGGTGGAAACCGCACG
>JAYTXP010000117.1:0-14817 GCA_043742885.1 Chitinophagaceae bacterium
AGCCAAATACCTTCCCGATGCCTGCCTTTATGTATCGGTAGAACCTTGCCTTATGTGCGCCGGCGCGATTTACTGGTCAAAGCTGGGACGTATAGTGTACGGTGCAGAAGATGAAAAGAATGGTTACCGGAAAACGACAAAAGAGAACTGGCCTTTCCATCCTAAAGCGGAATTAATAAAAGGCGTGATGGGCGATGAGTGCGCGCAACTGATGAAAGATTTTTTTGGGAGATTAAGAGGATAAAAAAAGCGCCATGAACGAATTCATGACGCTATCATTTATTTTGAAACAGATCAAAAAGATCAGAGCCTTCCTGCTACTTTTTCCCAGTTAACCAGATTCCAGAATGCTGCCAGGTAATCAGCTCTTCTGTTCTGATATTTCAGGTAATACGCATGTTCCCAAACATCAGCACCGAGAATAGGAGTTCCCTTTACTTCAGCAACATCCATCAGCGGATTATCCTGATTAGGAGTAGAACTTACTTCCAGTTTACCATCTTTTAATATTAACCAGGCCCAGCCACTGCCAAACCGAGTCATTCCCGCGTTAGCAAATTTTTCTTTGAACGTATCAAATGAACCAAAAGCTTCATCGATCATAGTAGCTAGTTTACCGGAAGGATTTCCACCAGCCTTAGGCCCCAGTGATTCCCAGAAAAAACTATGGTTCCAGTGACCACCACCGTTGTTACGAACAGCAGGAGAGATCTTTCCTGCATTTGCAACCAGTTCCTGCAGCGATTTATTTTCATTATCGGTTCCAGCGATGGCTTTATTAAGATTGTCTACATAGGCCTGATGGTGCTTTCCATAATGTATCTGCATGGTCAGCGTATCGAAATGAGGCTCCAGTGCTTCGTGTGCATAAGGCAGCGCGGGTAATGTAAATGCCATAAATATGATTTTATATTGTGATCAATGAATGAATTACAAAGTTAAACAGGGTAAGGTTCAGGAGAAGTAAATGTTTCCAGATTCGAAAATCATTAAAGTTGAGCTGTTGAGAGATTCAGAAAGTTGAGAAAAGTTGAGGGGCTGTATCCTCAAGGAACCGGATCGTACCCTGATCCACCCCATGGATGACACCGGGATATTCTTTTAATCGCCAGCCACATTCCTTTAAATACACCGTATTTTTTGAGTGCCTCAGCCGCATAATGAGAACAGGTGGGCGTATAACGGCACTTGGGTCCCAGCCAGGGAGAAATGATCAACTGATAGATTTTGATCAGTAAAAGAAAAGGAAGGCTAAGAAGTTGAAGAAGGGTTTTCATGTGTGCGTTGAACTAATTTATGGAGAAGGATCTTCACCCCTTTTTCAACCTGAAGGAAATTAGGTTTTTCCCTGGATGCATAACTGAGAAACACATGCAATCCTTTCCCTTTTTCCATCAGCGCTTCCTTTAGCGGTATCTTATTCAATCGAAACGCTTCCCTTAATAATCTTTTAATGCGATTACGATCAACAGATTTTTTGAAATGCCTCACAGTGGCTCCCACACCTAGTTTTAAAATTGGTTCAGTACTATCCATGATCACCGCCCTGAATGGTCCCTGGTTCAGCCGTATACCTTTGCTGAAAAGCTCTTCCATTAGCTTCCGGCCCTTGATCCTTTCCTGTTTTCCCAATGTATAGATGCCTTTCATAAAAAAAGCCCCGGCGTACGGGGCTTAAAATTATTGAAACCGCTGCACTCCCTATAGGAGTTGAGATTTATTTCAGTTTGCTTTCATCCGATACGGTCAGCTTTCTGCGACCTTTCAAACGACGACTTGCCAATACTTTGCGACCATTCGCAGTTTGCATACGCTTACGAAAACCGTGTACAGTTTTACGACGCTTATTGTGGGGTTGAAATGTCCGTTTCATGTTTACTAATCCTTTTATTCTGCAGCGAACTGCAGCATCGTTTTAAAATCAGGCTCACCAATTTATCATTGGGAGAAATGAGCCCTGTCCATATTCGCCCTTGGTTACGGTCACCACACTCGTTTCTTCAGGCGGGATGAAAGGACGGCAAAGGTAAGGGATTGAAAGGAAGAGTGGAAAGGAGCTAAGAAAAATTTAATGACCTAAGTCGGAAAATCATTCTATTTCACTCTAATTCAACATGTAACGACCTTATTTCTTCCCCAAAAAATAGCTGGGCATGGTTATCAAAATCCTCAGTAGAATCGGTAGTGAAAAACTGCCTTGCTCCTGCCTTTTCACAACGCTCTTCCATTTCAGGATGCCGAACAAGATAATTCGCCAGACTCTCCGCAACTATCTCACCCTGCGATATCAATTTCACTCCTATTGGCAAATACTCTTCTATTTTTTCTCTTAATAATGGATAGTGTGTACAGCCCAGCAGGATCACATCTATATCTTCCCCTTTTTCAAATAATTGGTTAATATTCTTCTTTACAAAATAATCTGCTCCATGCCCCATGTACTCATTGTTCTCTACTAAGGGCACCCATAATGGACAAGCCTCCTGGTAAACTTTGATACCGGGAAAAAACTTTTGGATCTCGATAGCATAAGAATCAGAAAGTACGGTGCCACTGGTGGCCAGTACGCCTACACTATTGGATTCAGAAAATTTTCCAACAACCTCTGCTGTAGGGCGTATCACACCCAGAACTCTTTTATCTGGAGCGATCAACGGAAGATCTTGCTGCTGAATACTGCGAAGGGCCTTGGCTGATGCAGTATTGCAAGCCAGGATCACAAGAGAACAGCCCTGCGAGAAAAACCATTTTACAGATTGAAGTGTATAATGGTAGACAGAATCAAAGGACCGGTTTCCGTATGGAGCCCTGGCATTATCACCCAAATAGATATAATTGTAATCTGGCAGTTTGTTTACGATCTCTTTCATCACCGTCAGCCCACCATAGCCTGAATCAAAAATGCCAATTGGTCCTTTAACAGCCATATACAAAAATAAGATTAAAAAAATTCCCGCTCGAAAGCGGGAACTGAATTCTGTCGTAGCTACGTATATACGTTTTACTTCCCTGTCTTTGGAGCCGGAGCTATGGTCTTAGGAATTGTAGCGTTTGGCAGCTTAATGCCCAATTTGGTCAGCACAGGAATAGACATATCATCTGCTTCCGGAGCGATCAGAAATACATCTGTATTCAATACATGAGTATACCCTTTTTCTTTTGCTACAGCATCGATGGCTTTTTTCGCTTTTGCGTAATAAGGGCGGAGGAACTCCTGCTGTTTTTCCTGAAGCACCTGCTGAATATAATTATCTACACCACTGAGGTCAGTCTGAAGATCTTTCAATTCTTTTTCGATCACACTGCGCACCTGCACAGAATTCTTGACAGTGTCAGTAAATTCTTTCAACAAATTGTTGTACTGATCTTGCTTAAGGTTTACCGTTGGCATGATTGAATCTCGTACGAACTTGGCACCTACAGTGTCCATGTTTACTTTATCCTGTGCCAGTTCAGGCATAAGTCCTACGATATCATTGATTCGGAGGTAACCGATCTTAGTTTGCGCAGATAATCCGGTAGAGATGGACAGTACCGCCGCTAATAATACTACTACATATGAACTTTTCATGAGTGTCATTTTTCCTTTGAAAGATTGATTGATTGAATATTTGGTTGCTTAAATAGTTTATTTAACAAGCTTATTTGACCCCCAGTTCCCTCAGCACATCTTCACTCTTGTCTAATTTAGGGTCGGCAAAGATAACTGTAATTCCCTCACTTTTATCCAGCACCAGATCATATCCGCGGGACACAGACATCTTCTGAACCGCATTATATACCCTGTCCTGGATAGGTTTTACCAATTCCTGTCTTTTCTTAAAAAGATCACCTTCAAAACCAAAGCGTTTACGCTGCAGGTCACGAAGTTCCTTTTCTTTATTATAAAGCTGATCTTCTCTTTTCTTTTTTAGATCATCGCTAAGCATTACCTGCTCCGCATCATAATCCTTATACATTTTATCCAGCATGGCCTGCCTGGTATCAATATCCTTCTGCCAATACGCAGCAATAGAATCAAGATTTTTCTGTGCCTGCTTGTACTCAGGCATTTTGTCCAGTATATACCTGGTATCTATCAGTGCATATTTCTGCGAATAGCCACTGAATCCTGCCAGGATCAGCATACAAAAGAAAATAATTCTTTTCATAGCAAGCGATTGAAGGTTATTATTCCGGCTCATAGCCCAACATAAATGTGAACCTGGAGGCCGCTTTAAATCCTGATTGTCCGGGTTGAAGTCTATCCAAACCTACACCATAATCAAACCCAAGCAATCCAAACATCGGAAGGAAGAAGCGCATACCCGCACCCACACTTCTTCTTAAACGGAATGGATTATAATCTCTGTAATTAAACCATCCATTGGCGGCTTCAAAAAATGTAAGCGCATAAATGGTACTGCTCGGATTGGTCACCAGCGGGAATCGAAGCTCCGCCTGGTATTTATTGAAAATAGTGAAGAACTGGGTGGCACTTTGCTGATCAGGATTCACTGTAGGATCAGAGGTTTGATAAACAGGATAGCCTCTTTGCGCTACGATATCATAACCAAGCAATCCGAAATTATTTGTGAGGCCGGCATCACCCAACTGAAAACGTTCGAACGGTGAGAAATCCAGTTTGCGATTGTAGCGGCCCATGAATCCATATTTGGCAGCCAGCTTTAATACCAACTGACGGCTCTTTTCCGCACCTAATGCTTTGCTCAAAGGAACATACCATTCTCCACTGAATCTCCATTTATGATATTCCGGATTCTTATACTTATTGGTATAGTTAACAATATTGCTGTTGAAAAGAGAATAAGGCGGAGTGAACTGTACACTGGCAGTAAAAGAAGATCCTCCTTTAGGGAATAAAGGATTATCAATAGAAGAACGCATCAGTGTGATCTTTGCACTTACGTTATTGGAATTACCTGATCTGAAATTAGCATCGAAGATGGGATAGTTATTCAGTTTGTATTGTGTGAAGTTCAATGTATATACTAAGCTGAAATAATCATCGGGCCATTTCAACTGCTTACCAAGGGAAACAGAAAGACCTGTAGTCTTCAGGAAGTTGGTATCTGATTTTGCCCGGTCGATCCTTCCGGTGTACGGATCAATTGCATTAGAATACTTACTATTATTAATACCGATGGTCAGTGAATTTCTTTTCTTGCCTCCCAACCAGGGTTCAGTAAATGAGAAATTATAAGAACGATAAGCACGACCGTTAGATTGAACACGAAGACTCAACTTCTGTCCGTCACCTGTTGGCAAAGGCTGCCAGCTTGATTTCTTCCAGATGTTCCTGATAGAAAAATTGTTGAAGGTTACTCCCAGTGTACCTGTCAGTCCTACACCGCCACCCCAACCAGCAGAAAGTTCTAGCTGATCAGATGATTTCTCTTCCAGTTTCCAGTTGATGTCCACAGTACCATCTTCGGTATTAGGAACCACACCCGGATTGATTGTTTCCTGGTTAAAATATTGCAACTGAGAAAGATCACGCTGTGAACGGATAAGATCCGCACGGCTGAATAATTCTCCTGGTACTGTTCTTAATTCACGGCGGATAACATGATCCTTTGTCTTTTCATTACCAGCAATGGTTACGTTCCTGATACGGGCCTGAGGTCCTTCTGTGATGCGGATCTCATAATCAATGGTGTCATTATAAACAGCCATCTCTACAGGCTCGGCTCTAAAGAAAAGGTATCCATCATCCATATAAAGTCCGCTGATATCTCCACCTTCCTGTGAAGCCTCTTTACCAAGACGCTTATTCAGCATGGAAAGATTATAGATATCGCCTTTTGAAATCCCAAGAATCACATTTAAGATGGAATCCTTGTATTTTGAATTCCCCTTCCAGGTGATGTTACCGAAATAATATCTTGTGCCTTCATCCACTTTCAGATCTACATTGATGTTTCCACTATGGGTAGAGATAATTGTATCTCCCACTATCTGAGCATCACGATAACCTAAAGAGTTATAATAGTCAAGGATCTTTTCTTTATCCTCATCAAATTTCTTATTGTCGAGTTTTGCTCCGCTTAATTTAAAACGGAAATAAGGATCGATGACACGTTTTGTTTTACTCAGTGTAAGGAAGCCCCAATCCTTAACGTATTGTTTGAATGAGTATGGTTTTGTTTCACCATATGGACTATAGGTACTATCAGGATAAAGAGTGGCCTTGCTCATCTCTTTAGTTCCTTTCATTTGTTTTTTCAGGCGATAATCTTCTACATTCTCATTTCCGAAAAAACGGATATTATCCACTTTCACTTTCCCGCCTTTATCTACGTAAATGGTCAGGGCCATTGAATTTACAAAACTGGTATCCGGTTTTTCCTCTATCCAAACCTTGGTCTTACGATAAGATTTCTCCACGTAATATTTTGTCACCTTCTCAATGATCTCGTTGCGGGTATTCTCGGTGATAATAGTTTGCTTAGCCAGATTGATCTTCGTTTGAAGATCATCTATTTCTGATTTTTTTGCACCTACAAATTTGAAACTGCCAAGTCTTGGTCTTTCAGATACGTTGATCTCTATCCAGATCTTATCATCTTCCACGCGGGTTACGAATATCTCTACATTGGAGAATAAACGCTGCCTCCAAAGACTAGCTATAGATTTTGCAAACTGATCACCACCTGGATGCATGATCCTATCTCCTACATTAATATTAGCGATCGAATAAACAATGGCGGTATCCAAATGCTTAACACCTGTAATATTTACTCCGGCAACAGTATATTCTCTTGCAATTCTGGCATCCCTCCATTCAAGCAATTTGGGATCTATCGAGGTAGGATTTTTTGTAGTGTCCTGGCCATAAGCAGAAACGACGGTCAGCGCCGTGGTCATCAGGGAAACAGTAAGAACAATTAAAGATCGTCGCATGGTTGGAATTCTGCCAGACCTATTCTGGATTACTTAATTTATTTATTTTCTGTGGTTTACACCTCTTCTTTTATCTATGACAGGCGGCAAATTAAAGGTAAAAATTCGAAAGTCTTGTTAAAACCGTTTAACTAAGTACCTGTTCGCTGGTCTTTCCAAATCTTCTTTCCCGGCCCTGGTAATCCAGTATGGCCTGATAAAGATCTTCCTTGCGGAAATCGGGCCAGCGTACTGGGGTAAAATACAGTTCAGCATATGCCAGCTGGTAAAGAAGAAAATTGCTGATTCTAAATTCTCCACTGGTCCGAATCATCAATTCCGGGTCAGGAAACAGACTGGTACATAAGAACTTTTGAAGCGTATCCTGATCTATAGCCTCTACATTCAACCGTCCTTTCTTCACTTCGTTAGCTATATTCTTGACCGCATTCAGAAGTTCCCAACGGCCACTATAGCTGAGTGCCATAATCAGATTAAGTCCCTTGTTCTTTGAGGTCATTTCCAGTGCTTCTTCCAATTCATGACGGGCATAATCCGGAAGCATACTCATATCACCTATTACATGAAGGCGAATATTATTTTTATTCAGGCTTTCCACCTCCTGGCGGATAGTATTTACAAGCAGTTCCATCAACCCCACAACCTCATACTCAGGTCGCTCCCAATTCTCTGTTGAAAATGCATAAAGAGTAAGATAATTTACTCCAAGCTCAGCCGCACCTTCCACAATATTGCGCACACTTTCCACTCCATGGAAATGACCGTATAAGCGATCCTCTCCTTTTTCTGTGGCCCATCTTCCATTGCCGTCCATGATAATAGCGATATGGCGCGGAAGGCGGGTTTTATCTATATGTTCTAGTGCTGACATGATCTTATAATGGGGGCACAAAGTTATAAAAAAAGAATGCCCTTTTGGGCATTCTTAAATATTTGATAATTAGATTATTATGCTTAGGGTCCTTTCGAATGGCTATTTAGCCGTAGGACAATGGTAAGACTGCAAATTAAATGTAAGATGCACCATGGCTGTTGCGAACTGATCTTTTTGCTTACTATATCCTCTTTGCAAACCCGGATTGGTAACAGAAATTGGTTCGCCAAATTCATAAGAGCGATCAAATAAAAGATAAGCATCAGAAGGTGTTCCATCAGCCGGATTCACGGGGAAGATGGCTGGATTAGGATAGGTTTTGCTCACATCATCCAGGTAATCGGTATTAGTGAACCGGTGCAGTATTTCAAATCCAATATTTACCCGGGCGTTGATGGCATATTTAAAACCGCCACCAAATGGAATACAAAGGGCCATAGAGCTATAGGGCTTGGTACCCTGACCTTCAGTACCCAGAGGACGAAGCATCACTTTTCTTCCCTGCAGGTAAGCATAGGGATCGTAGGTGAAAACGCCCGCTCCAAATGTGATATAGGGAGTAAAACTATAATTAGGGTCGCCAGGCATGAAGCGGAAGAAATTGAAATCTCCCTGCAGGGTTAGCTCCCAAACCTTGGTATTGAAACTAAGATTACGGGTGAGCATGTACTGGTTGAACTTATTGTATTTATCGGAGTAGCCAAGTTGGGCAAAAGAGGCGCCAACCCGAAGTGCGATATAATTACCAAAATTCTTACGGAAGAAGATGGTACCTGCCATCTTGGCCCGGTTTAGTTTGGCTCGGGTATTCAAATCTCCAAAATAGTGACCGGCGCCAATACCTATTCCAAATTCACCTTCCTGAACGATCGCCTCCTGAGCGAGCAGTTTTGGTCCATTTAACACACCAAAGGCCAGAATTACAACGGCAACAAGGGTCTTTTTCATCATAAACACTAAAATATGGTTGGAATCAAATAGAACGCTAAAAATAACCAATTTCTTTTACCGCAGGTCAAATTTAGTTTCGCTTATCCAGTCCCCAGGTCAGTTTATTACGCAGAGTTTGCAAAAAATTGTTCTCACTAAGGCGGGCCAGCTTAATGTCGAAACTCTCCTTCCGAACTGCAAGCTGTACGTTTTTGCTTACCACTTCCCCTCTGGAATCCAGGGAAACAATGATATTATCGGTCCGACTCTCCACTTCAAAAGAAATGATATTATTATCCGGAACTACGATTGGTCTAACATTCAGATTATGGGGGGCAACAGGAGTTATCACCAGGCTTCCCGAATCCGGAAACACCACGGGACCATTGCAACTCAAGGAATACCCGGTTGAACCGGTTGGGGTGGCTACCAATAGCCCATCTGCCCAGTAGGTGTTCAAAAACTCCCCGTTCAGATAGGTATGGATCTTTATCATCGCGGCCACATCCCTTTTATGGATCGAGAATTCATTTAAGCCATAGGGCACTTCTCCAAACAGAGGTATATCGGCGTCAACATGAATAAGTGTTCGGCTATCGATCACATAGGTACGGCCCACCATAGAGCGAACTGCATGCGTGATCTCATCCCGGCCGATACTGGCCAGAAATCCAAGACGACCCATATTTATGCCCATAATAGGAATTTCCTTATTGCGGACAAGGGTTACGGTATCCAATAAAGTTCCATCACCACCAAGACTGATGATGAATTCGATGGAATCATCCAACTCTTCAGAGCGGTGAAAAATTTTCGTTGTAGCGGGTAAATGAAGTCTCTCTTTAACGTCCTCGAAAAAAGGTTGGAATATGACCGGTTCGATCTTATTTCGGTCCAGTTCATCGAAAAAAAACTGAACATCTTTTTCCTGGCTTGCTTCAAGCACACGGCTGTAAATGGCTGCCTTCAATTAAAAAACTGATTTGGAATGTAAAAATAGCCCGTTTTGACCTAACTGGTTAAAAGACCATTCCAATTTGATCACCATATCGTAGATAGTTACGATGTCTAAACCTACTCCACCCGACATCAATATCCTGTTTGTTAATGAATTGTCTCTGTCCTGGGGGTTGTAAACATAACCTGTATTGCCATAGATCTTTCCATATACACGGAAGGGAATACGTTCACCCACCAGCCTTTTTCTTATATGCGGGCAACGAAGAGATAGATTAACTAACTCATGTGCGAATGTGGCTTTTTCGAAGCCTCCCGCCACCCCATCGATCACATTATACTCATATCCCTGAAGAAAAGCATCTCCGTAACCCAGAAACCTTTGCGCAAACCAGGGCTGCTTAAATGGAAGTTTAATACTGCCATATGCGGTTGTTTGCAAAAAGCTTTTTTTACTCAAAGGGAAATAGCGGGTACCAATCATCTGAACTTGCCAAAGGTTGATGATCTTGTTAAGTCCGCTTTTACTTAATTGAATTCTACTGGCCGTACCCACGGTTGGATAAGCATTATAATCTAGTTTCTGATGTTCGTAGCTATAATAAAATACCGGGTAACCTATACTTTTTCTGCCTCCCTTAAAATATTCAGGGTTTAAGGAGATGACTGTATCAGTGACTCTTTCAGAAGTGAAATTCACCCCGAAAACATGCCGGGAATATAAGGCCTTGCGATAGGTCATAGCGAGATTGGTGCTGGTAAAACTGCGTACAAACCTGGAATCTTTCCAGAAAAGTTGTTTGTTGTCGATAGTATTATAATTCACTTCTCTTGCCTTCCCTGTAGAAAAAGAGGAATTGAATCCCCATCTCAATTTCCGATCAATATAAAGGCGATTATAACTAAATGAAACCTGAGGTGTATAACCGGTGATCAGATTGATCCTTAATTTATCATTCAGACCAGAAAAATTATTATGCTTCAGTTTGATGCCATAATTCACTCTTGAGAGATCTCCTTTGTTTTCAACCAGCCATTGATTTATATTGCGATCTACAAGTTTCAGATAAGGCATTGGGAAAATATACCAGCGTTCTTTGAGTTCAACGATCACATCCACTGAACTGCTATCGAAGGGAATTTGAGATACAGCGACTGTATGGAAAAGAGAAGTATTTATCAGCTGTTCCTGTGCGTCCTTAATTAATTTGGGAATTTCTGTTTTGGAAAAAATTTCTCCGGAGCGGAAAGGAAGTTCCCGCAGAATGATTGAAGACTTTGTGTGATTGTTGCCTTTGATGAAAATATCATGAATGGCCAGATCCTGCGCATTAATAAAAAGCGGCGCCAGCAAAAGCAGGGTATATATGGAGATGGTTTTCTTCACGAATGTCGCTAAAGTAATCATATAGCGCTAAGAAGGGAAGAAAACCGTGCCAGCCTATCCGATATTAAGGTAATTCATCAGGTTATCGTAATTGGTACGCAGATCATTCTCATAGATCTCTTCCCCAAAGAAATATTTTACGTTGTATTCATGACGCTGAAAAGTAGCTACGATATCTGAAATTTCAGGTTTATTGATACGCAAAGTGACTTGCATCATGCCGGTTTCGGCATCATTTGATGTATTTAGTTGCGTGATCTGAGCATCATTGGTCTCTACCAATTTGCTGATATCATTAAAAGAATATTGATTACTGGGTAATTCAAGTACTACCAGGCCACCGGGTTCACTGAGGCTCATAAAATCTGATGCATGTTTCAGCAGGTCGGTATAAGAAACGATACCGAGGAATTCATTTTTTTCATCTACTACGGGTACCAGACTGAGTCCATTTTCTGCAGCCATTTGTACAGCTTTTAGAAAATGATCATTCCCCTTAACTGAAAATCCGGTAAAGGATTGTTCCATGGAAGAAATTGGATCTTTATCATTCTCCGCCTGAAGAAGATCATCTTCACTTACCATACCCAGATATTTTTCGCCTTCTACAACGGGAAGATGAGATACATGATGTTCATTCATCAGCTCTAAGGCAAGATGGACCTTATCCTGTGGAACCAGGAATGGAATTGATTGTGTAAGTAGTTCACGGGTTAACATGGATAGCGGCTTTAATTATGACTTATCCTGCAATGGTAACTAATAGACAACAGCGATCAGGAAACTGTTGCAGGCTCGTTGAGCTTTTTCAAAAATTTATGCAGTATCGCATTGAATTCTGCTGGTACTTCCATCATCGGGGCATGTCCGCATTTATCAACAAAATGAAGCTCACTATTAGGTATCAGTTTGTTGAATTCATTTGCTACAAATGGTGGAGTAATAATATCATTATTTCCCCAGATCAGGCAAGTAGGTTGTTTGATCTGGTTCAATTCCTCTCCAAGATTATTTCGAATGGCGCTTTTAGCAAGAGCGATGATCTTGATCGCTTTCAATCGGTTATTGGTGATGCTATATACTTCATCCACTAATTCCTCTGTAGCTGTCTTCGGATCGTAAAATGTAAGCTCCGTTTTTTTTCTAATGTATTCGCGATCGCCTCTTTTCGGATAGCTGTCGCCCATTCCATTTTCAAATAATCCTGAACTGCCTGTCAATGTCAATGAACGAATTCTTTCGGGATGTTTAAGAGTATATATAAGTCCTACATGACCTCCAAGTGAATTGCCAAGCAGATGTACATCTTTCAGATCTTTTGCTTCGAGAAAACGATTAACGAATTTCGCCAATCCTCCAACTGATGTATGAAGAATATCCATTTCAAGTAAAGGCAACATAGGAACCACTACCTTATAATGCTGACGGAAATATTCAATTAGGTCAGTAAAATTACTCAGGGCTCCAAACAGGCCATGCAAGAGCACCAGTGGTTCACCAGTACCTTCCTCAACATATTTGAACTTGTCCAGTTGCTTTATTTCGTAATCCATGCAATCAATTCTGAGGTTTGCTCATAATCGGGGCTAAAATAGTCGATTTCAGGCAAAAAAGATGAGATAAACCTCATAAGAACTGCGAACGGGTGGTAGTTAACCCATTAATTACCTGAAAGTTCAGGCCTTTGGAAGCTGATGTGAGAGATTTCCAAAAAAATCTTCCAGCTGGCGGAACATGTCTCTGAACCATGGAATTAATTGGCCAAGCCAGTCGATGGCTCTGGGTCCCCATGGAGCGATATAGCTATAGATCTTTGATTCATGAATGGCATCGGGACCAAACCATTTCATTTTCTCCGCGTAAAAAAGAAAGATGCTGAATATAAGCGTGTAGATAATTACAAAACAGACCATTCCTCCCAAACGGTTCAACCATCCCAGCATTACCAGTTTAATGGAAGATTCAATGGCTTTAACGGCAAGCCAGACCAGGATCATTACAGCAATGAAAACTAGGATGAATGAAACAACAGGAATCCAGGGTCCTGATATTTTTCCAGACCTTTCAATATAGGCAGCTGCAATAACTGATAATTTAATTGCTGCGGCTAGTCCTATGAAAATAGCCAGCAACGAAAAAATTCCAAGGATCAATCCCTGCTTATAACCCCTCCACAGGGCCAGCACAAGTACAATACAAAACAATATGTCTATCAGCATATCAGTTTTTTACCAATAACTCTTTTACCATGGCAGAAATTGTTTTGCCATCGGCTTTTCCTGCCAATTGTTTGGAAGCAACACCCATCACCTTCCCCATATCACCGGGACCAGTAGCACCTGTCGCGTTAATGATCGCCTGTACTTCGGCCCTAATCTCTTCCTGACTCATTTGCTTTGGTAAAAATTTAGAGATAACAGCGATCTCTTCTTCCTCCTTTTTCGCGAGATCTTCACGATGCTGTTGTTGAAATATCTCCAGAGAATCCTTTCTTTGCTTGACCAGTTTCTGAAGTAATTTTATTTCTTCCTCTTCAGTGATCTCACCGTTTCCTCCTTCTGCAGTTTTTGCTAAAAGTATAGCCGCCTTGATTGCGCGCAAACTTCTTAAAGCCGCTTCATCTTTAGCGAACATTGCTGCTTTGAGATCCGTCATTATTGTTTGTTCTAATGCCATGGTAATTTAGTTAGGAGTTATTAGTTAGGAGTTAAGAGCATGCTTGTTGCAGGCAGGATATGAGCATTAACTGGCCTTATTTTCCTTCAGTTGTTTTTCTCTGAACTTCTCATAGAAGCCTTTGGCAAAGGTCTTCATTTCTTCGACCTGGTCTTGATATTTGGTAGCCCTGCCATAGGTATCAGCCATGGTCATCAAAGTCTGGTAGAAGAAATCAGCCATTTCATCTACCATCATATCCTTGGTCCAGAGATCTATTCTCAATGCGGCCTTGTCGGCGCTGTCCCAGAAAGCGATCATCATGGCCTTGGCCTGCTGAGCTTTTTCTGCATTGGTATCCGAAGCCGACCATTGGATCTGCGCGGGAACTTTTTGTTCATCAGTGAACACGTCTATTATTATGGAAGATTTATGCATATTCTTTTTTACGGAGGTCAAAATTAAATGAATTATTCTAAAGCGTTCATCATGGCTTCCCAAAGCAAGTTCGAAGTTCGGTCCCAGGTATAGGGTACGGAGTTAGTAAACCCTTTTTCAACAATTGTTTTTCTCAGCAATTCATCTTTATAGATCCTCATCATCTGCTCCGCGATTGATGCAGGTTGCATAGGGTTTGCATAAAGGGCTGCTTCCCCTGCTATTTCCTGCATAGACGAATTCTCACTCGTGATTACTGGCACGCCAGATCGCATGGCCTCCAATACAGGCACTCCAAACCCTTCGTGAAGTGAAGGATAAACCATGGCATATGCAGCTGCCGTGATGTCCGCCAGTTCCTTGTCTTCTACATAACCAGTCAATACCACATCTTCGTGATACTTATAATGCTTTAGGTCATGCAGAAATCCATCATATTTCCAGGCCAGCCTTCCGGTTAGTACCAGTTGCATTGCCGACTTCTGTCTTTTTTTGAATAGGGAAAAAGCTTTTAGAAGGTTGATCAGGTTCTTTCTCGGATGAATAGCGCCTGTATAAAGAAAATAATCTTTTCCTCCTGTAATTCGTTGCTTAATGGCTTCTCTTTGTTCAAGATTCTTCGGCGAAAAAATATCTTTAACCCCACTATATACCAGTTTCAACCGATCTTTTG
>JAYTXP010000118.1:0-1925 GCA_043742885.1 Chitinophagaceae bacterium
CTACAGGATAATTCGCTGCTGCTTGTAGTAACATTCTTCCCAGTTGTCCACCCCCAAGTATGCCGATTTTCATAAGGCGAATATACGTTTCTGGGTTGATAGGCAGATAGGTATCAACATATCATCCTATCTACTTAATTTTGATACATGCTCCCCGATTATCCACATAAGCTATTTAATGACCGACGGGAGAATTTTAATCTTCTTATGGAGACCCTGGCCATGGATCAACCTGTTGGATAAGAGATCTCAACTCATCCCTTCTTCATTTTAAATTTTTAAATAAGATCCATGAACAAAACTACAGCTCCCGCTGCTCCCAATAATTTAACCGATACTGATTTTCTTCCATTGGAAGGAACCGATTACGTAGAATTTTATGTTGGTAATGCTAAGCAAGCGGCGCATTATTATATGTCGGCATTTGGTTTTCAGGCACTGGCTTATATGGGTCCGGAGACTGGGCACCGCGACCGTGCCAGCTATGCTATACGACAGCATAAACTCACCTTTGTTTTGACAACTCCGATCAGTAAAGACAATGCAATTGCTGATCATATTTATACTCATGGTGATGGAGTAAAATCATTATCACTTCGGGTACCGGATGCACGCAAAGCCTGGGAGGAAACAACAAAAAGAGGAGCTCAATCTTATATGGAGCCTATAGTACTTAAAGATCAGGATGGCGAAGTGGTCATGAGTGGTATACATACTTATGGAGAAACGATTCACCTTTTTATTGAAAGAAAAAATTATAATGGTGCCTTCCTTCCGGGTTACAGAGCATGGTCTAATCCGTATTATCAACCGGCAAATACCGGACTGCTTTATGTAGATCATTGTGTAGGGAATGTGAATTGGAACCAGATGAATCCATGGGTAAAATTTTATGAAGAGGTAATGGGATTTAAAAATATTCTAAGCTTTGATGACAATGATATTTCTACAGAATACTCGGCCTTGATGAGTAAGGTGATGAGCAGTGGTAATGGGTATGTAAAATTCCCTATCAATGAGCCGGCTGAAGGCAAGAAAAAATCACAGATCGAAGAATATCTTGAATTTTATAAAGGAGAAGGCGTACAGCATGTGGCAATGGCCACGCATGATATTGTAAAAACAGTAACTGAACTGCGTTCAAGAGGTGTTGAATTTTTGCAGGTACCCACTTCCTATTATGATGATCTGCTTGATCGGGTGGGGCATATTGATGAGGACCTGGCTCCATTGAAAGAATTAGGGATTTTAGTTGATCGAGACAATGAAGGATATCTACTGCAATTATTCTCGAAGCCTGTGGAGGACCGACCCACCTTATTCTTCGAGATCATCCAACGAAAAGGAGCGAAGAGTTTTGGAAAGGGAAATTTTAAGGCTCTTTTTGAAGCGATAGAGAGAGAACAGGAGGCGAGAGGGAATTTATAATCGCTCAAAAAACCTTATCTTTAAGCCGCTTAAAATAAATATCCAAACCATGAGAATTCTACTCCTGTTATTAATTCTCCTGACTAATATCGCTGGCTATACACAGCCCGGAGGCCCCAATGCTTTTTCATTCATTAATTATCAGAAAGGCTTCCCGCGTGCGAATGAAGCATTGCAACGAAAAGAAGATACACTACAGAAACAGTTTGAAGCGAAAAAATTGGTCTGGCCTGCCAAATACATTTACATCCGTTCTTTTAAATATGATAGCCAGATGGAGGTTTGGGTAAAAAATAAAGTCACTGACCCCTTTAAATTATTCAAGACCTATAAAGTTTGCGCATTGGCTGGAACACTGGGACCAAAAAGAATGGAAGGAGATTACCAGGTGCCGGAAGGCTTTTATTACATCAACGAATTTAAGCCCAACAGCAATTACCATCTTGCTCTTGGCGTAAATTATCCCAATGCCAGTGACAGGGTTTTGAGCGATTCTG
>JAYTXP010000119.1:0-2048 GCA_043742885.1 Chitinophagaceae bacterium
AATGCCTGAAGCAATTGGAGCAAATGCTCAATGAAAAACCTGAATTAAAACAAACTTTAAAAAATCTTTTGCATGGATGAATCCTTACATATTATGCACGAAAGACTGGTGGATCACCTGGAAGGTATTTCGACAGCGGAAGAGAAGAGTTTAATTGAACAACTGATCGCTACTGATCCAGAGTGGACCAGAGCCTGGGAAGATCTAAAGGGTACTAAAACCGCTATACTTCATTTCGGATTGAAGCAGAAAGTAGGTGGAATTCATCAGGAAATAATGAGCGAAAGGCAATCCTCTAAACAAGGAGTTTATCGCCGTATGGTAAGACCTTTTCTCAGCGTGGCAGCAGCTTTAATTCTCCTTGTTGGTGGATATTATTTTTACAGAGTTTATTTGATCAGTTCTGAGAAGGTCTTTGAAACCAATTATGTTTCGTATGATTTGGGTACTCTCAGGGGCACAGATGATCACTCCTCTGATCTTGAGCAGGCCTTCCGAAAGAAGGATCATACTGCTGTGTTGAAGATCTATGTGAAGCTGGATTCCGTAACTAATAAGGAAAGGTTCCTTGCCGGTATTTCCAGTCTGGAAACCAAAGACTATAAATCGGCCAAAACTTTTTTCAATAATATTATAAAAGAAAAGCAGGGTACCGGTCTTTTTAAAGATGAATCGGAATTTTATCTGGCTCTGACCTTTATTGCTTCAAAAGAATACGATCAGGCCTTGCCATTACTGAAAAAGATCAGGGATGAAAAACAGCATCCTTATCATCAGGAAGTAGATGATAAACTGATTCAGGATGTAAAGATGTTAAGCTGGAAATAGTTTATTGCTCAGGGTTAAAGTTGGTCCCCTCCGAAAGTAGGGGATTTTTTTTATCCGGAGGTTACAAATGGCTTAACCGCATTTACAAAGATCAAATAGAAAATCATGAAGAATACAACTATGAGAACAACAAAAAAAATGTTGGCTGTTTTATTGGTAGTAAGCAGCCTTTTGTATGCCTGTCAGAAAAGCCTGAACAATTCGGGAAATGCCAATCCCAATATCCCCCATACGGCGAGGATCTATCTTACGGATCATCAGACACCAGTTTTCGACAGTGTCTTTATTGATATCCAGAAGCTCGAGGTGAAACTTGAAGATGGTATGCCTGGCACAGATGGATGGGTGACTTTATCTATTCGCGCCGGCGTATATAATATTCTCCGGTTTAGAAATGGCATTGATACTTTATTCGGTACGGGTACTCTTCCCAATGGAAGACTGCGTAAAATCCGGATGACTCTTGGTACCAGAAACAGTGCAATGAAAAACGACCAAAATTTTCCGCTGACGTTGAAAAGCGAAGACAGGGAAGTGGTAGCCGAATTGAATAGCGGCAATTTTGAGATAGGTAATAACGGACAGGTGATGTTATGGATTGATTTTGATGCCTCACAATCCATTCAGGTAGATAACAGTGGCTCCGGAAACAATAATGGATACCGTCTTCGTTCGCATATAAATATTTTTTCAAGGAGTAACTCAGGGAGAATAGAAGGAAAGGTGCTGCCCTTGGCGGCGGATGCCCTGGTGATGGCGATCAATGGAACGGACACCGCTATGGCCGTACCTGATGATGATGATGGTGAATTCAAGATCGTTGGATTAAATGCCGGTACCTACCGCGTATTTATCGATGGACAAAACGGTTACATGGATTCCACAATTAATAATGTTATTGTTCGGAATGGAGAAGATGCACATATAGGAACCATCACCCTTCATCATTAAGAATTTTTCGCCTATGAAAAACCAGTTTATGGTCCGGCACCCTGGAATGGTAGTAGTTAGCCCGTTTGCATCATTGCAGGCGGGCTTTCCATCTTCGTATAACAACATAACCCAGTGATAGTATCACAATTCCTATAGCAACACCAGACCAGCGTTTTCGTTTATGATGCGGTTCATATTCTCCGATCAGTATTAGATGCGCCCAGTACCTGGGATTCTTAAACCTTCCTTCGATCTCTTTATTATTTAGCAGATCAATTTTTGCCAGT
>JAYTXP010000120.1:0-15013 GCA_043742885.1 Chitinophagaceae bacterium
AATATAGTTTAAATAATAAAACCGTTACTCCTCTTGCAACTAATGACCAGAAGATTAATGCTGACAGTACTTCACAGGTAACCACTCCATCTGCCACAACAGAAAATAAGAGTGGATTATTTAGCAATGACACAACAATTATCAAAGCTGGCAAATCAAAAACACCTGCAAATTCCTATTATTGGAAGCATGATCCTGCTGAAAAAAATGATAAGGTATCAGTGCCTGTTAATTCACAATTAGATTCTATTAAGACTTCTGAAATAGCCAGAGATAAAAGATCCGCTGCTCCTACTGCAAGAGGAAAAATAGATACCGAAAATTTTAATTCTGATCCGGTAATAGGATGGACTTCCTACCAGAAATATTTAAAGGACAGCCTTCGGCTTCCTGCCAACTATACCAAAAAATCGATGGCTCAATTTGTAGAATTAAATTTTGATGTGGACGCATCTGGCAAACCATTTAATTATAATATCATCTATTCCTTCAGCAAATCTGCTTCTGAAGAGGCCTGGAGACTTGTTTCCAAGGGACCTTTATGGAATCCTGGCAAGGCCAGCCTGAAAATATCCTTCTAATTTGGCTGCTGATTTCCTCCTAACTTTGCCGCCTAAACTTGCTATTTATGACACAGAAATTTCTTTTTTCAGCCCTGGCTGTCTTATTTTTTGCAGCCGCTGAAGCTCAATTGAAAACACCGGCGCCCAGTCCTACCCAAACCATCAAACAAGACTTTGGCCTTTCTTCCATTGAATTAAATTATTCGCGTCCGGGCGTTAAAGGCCGCAAAGTTTTTGGCGACCTGGTTCCATTTGGAAAAGTATGGCGCACTGGTGCCAATAGCGCTACGGTTTTAACTTTTGGTGACGATGTGACCATCGGTGGTAAAAAAATACCTGCTGGTAAATATGGCTTGCTTTCCATTCCGGATAAAAAAGAATGGACCCTGATCATCACAAAGCAATTGGATGTAACCAGTCCTGCTGCTTATAAAGAAGACCAGGATGTGGTAAGAATTTCTGCGGAAACAATGAAAACGGATATGGATGTTGAAACCCTTACAATGCAGTTCGCCAATGTAAAATCTAATACCTGTCAGTTGCAGATCTGCTGGGAAAAAACAATGGTAAGTCTACCCATCAGTACAGACGTTGAAACCAAGGTAATGGCCCAGATAGATCAGTTGATGAATAAGGATACAAAACCTTATTTCAATGCAGCAATGTATTATATGGATAATGGAAAAGACCTGAATCAGGCCCTGGTATGGTTTGATAAAGCTGCTGAAATGCAGCCCACGGCTTATTGGGTATTCCACCAGCGCGCCAATTGCCTGGCTAAACTGGGAAGAAAAGAAGAAGCAAAAGCGACAGCTGAAAAATCAAAAACAATGGCAGCTGAACAAAAGAATGACGACTATGTGAAGATGAATGAGAAGTTACTGGCGGAGTTGAATAAATAAATTGAAAAGAACATAGCTACGTAGATAGGTTTCTGCGTAGCTACGTTTTTACATATATACGTTCCTGCGTATCATATTTAGTATCCAGGTGAAGAAGACCACCCCTAAGGCCCCTATTGGATTCAGCCATAGAAATCCCAGTTTAAATACATCGATCTTAGTTAAGATAAAAACGGTTAGTACCAGTATTTCGGCAAGAATAGCGGCCCAGAAAACTATATTTCCGTTCTTTATGTTTTTGAGAAAGAAGGCTACCAGAAAAATTCCAAGAATAACACCATAAAATAAGGAGCCAAGCACATTCACAGTTTCAATAAGACTTTTACCAAGGTCATACGTGAACATGGCCACTACAATACAAAACAATCCCCAGGCAAGCGTGTACCATTTAGACAATCGATATTCCTGCTCACCTGTTTCACTTTTATTCCTGAAGCGGCGGTGAAAATCAACCATAGTACAGGATGCAAGTGAATTCAGCGCAGCGGCAATACTTCCCCAGGAAGCAAGAAATATTATAGCTATCAGCAATCCTACCAATCCTTTTGGCAGATACGCCACCACAAAACTTATAAATATATAGTTAGTATCATTGCCATCCCCATTCGGAATTTTTTTATTCAGCCAATGCACCACCTTACCTCTTAATGCTTCAGAACTGTCCTGAAGTACCAGTAGTTCTGCAGTTTTCTTATCTATTCCTACCTGATCTTTTTTGTGAAGGGCCTCGGTAAATTCAGTGACCGTTTTTCCCTTCGTAATAGATAAAGCGTCATACTTAATGTTGACAAGCCTTAGTGAATCCTTATAGGGTGAGTTCTCCAGTTTATGTAACTGTACCTGATTAAAAAATATGGGAGCCTTATTGAATTGATAAAAACTAAACACCAGTACTCCGATCAGCAGAATGGCGAATTGCATTGGTACTTTCACGAGTCCATTCATAAGCAGACCCATTCTGCTTTCCCGAATGGAACTGGCTGTAAGATACCTGCCTACCTGACTCTGGTCGGTTCCGAAATAGGATAAGGCAAGAAAAAAACCACCAATGATACCAGATAACAAATTATACTGATCACTCCAGTTAAATCCTTTTTCTGTAAAGCCGGTTGTGATCACATTAAGTCGCTGAAGTTTTCCTCCTATCTGCAGCGCATCTGTAAACCCAATGCCATGTGGTAAAAGACGAATCACCATATAGGCAGCCAGGAACATACCTATAAAAATGATGACTAATTGAAACTGCTGTGTATAAGCTACTGCTTTAGCTCCTCCACTCATCGTATAAATAATAAGCAGCCCACCCATAAAAATATTGGTCCAGTAAATATCCCAGCCGAATAAAGAAGATAAAATAATTGAAGGAGCAAAAACAGAAATACCAGTGGATAATCCTCTTGATAAAAGAAAAAGCAGGGAAGTTAGTGTCCTTGTCTTTCCATCAAATCGCTCTTCAAGGTATTGATATGCTGTATAAACTTTTAACCGGTAATAAATCGGCACGAAAAATATACTGATCACCACCATGGCAATAGGAATGCCGAAATAATATTGCACAAATCGCATTCCATCCGTATAGGCCTGTCCGGGTGCAGAAAGAAAAGTAATGGCACTCGCCTGGGTTCCCATAATACTAAGCAGGATAAGCCCCCAGGGAAGGCTGCGATCACTTAGAAAATATCCGTCCAGGTTATGTGAACTGCGGCCCTTATAAAGGCCATAGGCGATAATGCCCAGTAAGGTGGTCACCAATACTATCCAGTCCAGTTGGCTCATGCAAATCGTTTTGTCAGCAGATAGAAAAGTATAATAAGCAGCAATAAGAATCCCAGTACAAAAATGTACCAGCCATTCCAGGTTTTAAATAAAGGCGGCCTATGTTCAGATCCTTCAGTCATTTGATTTATTAGATCTCATCCATCCGGTAAATACTACAAAAATGCCCAATGCAATTCCAATAATAATCCCCACTTTTATTTTCTTTATGGCAATACCAAGAGCCAATCCAAGAATAATGGCGAAAATAAAAGCCATATCACCTCTTTTCTGATCGGGTTTTCTTTCCTGGGCCATAAAAATTAAAATCCTTTTTTCTTATTCAGTGCAATGATATTGGCCAGCAGACGATAAGCACCAAGTACGCCTGCGGGTAATTCACGGAAGAACACCAGGCCCGTATAAGTAAACCATCCTTTTCCATATTTAGTAACGATCAGCGCGCCATCATCCTCCTTCTCTCCCGGATCTGCCATACTGATCAGTCTCTCATATTTTCCAGAGGTATCCTGCGCATGATAGATCGATCTTTCCTGTATCCAGCCACTGAAATCGTCACCAACGATCTTATTTGGAAAATTAAATACGGGATGATCAGGCTTAAGAATTTTCACTACTGCATTCTCATCCGTGATCCGGTTGCGGGTGATATTAAAATCATAAGGACCGATCCTCGCTTTTACAGGACCGATCTGATTAGACGTATTATACTGAACAATAAGGTTACCTCCATCCTGAACATATTTCATCAGCCTGTCATAGTATTTGTTCATCCAGTCATTCGTATTATAGGCCCTTACCCCTGTAATGATCGCGTCATATTTATCCAGGCCATTTTTCGCCAGTTCTTTTTCAGTGAGAAGTGTTACCTCATAACCCATATGCTCCAATGCTTCGGGCACTTTATCTCCGGCACCCACTATATAACCGATCTTCTTGTTATAGATCTTTACATCGATCTTTTTTACAGTAAGAATGGCTTCTTTAAAATAATTGATAGAAGGAATATGATCATGATTGATAGTGCGAAGAATAGCACCGGCCTGAGTATAATCAGGAACTGTATTCAATTGATAAATTTTTCCGGCCTGCAGTTCATCATCTTTCAACTCAGTGGAATAATACTGTCCCTTACTCAATGTGAACCCGCCGAACAACCGGGGAATAGTATCTTTATTTTTATCAAATATCTGCGAAATCACCATCGGTGATGCTAAGACAGTACGTTTATTAGCCTGTAGTGCAATCTCCACACTGCCTTTATTTTCTCCTTTAAAATAAATAGGATCATAATCCTTGAAGATAACAGGTGGCACAATAACCAATGGCCAATATATCTCTCCCTTCACCGGATCGGTGAATTTATATCTTACCGGTCTGCTTAGAAGAATATCCTCTCCTTCAATATTTACAAGGGCCATACATTCGAAGGCCGCATCCACATCGGCCTGACCAATTTTCTGCTGATCCTTCACATTGAAATAGCCAGGTTCCATTTTTTCCTTAAGCCAGTAAGGCTGGGTGTTCGGCATATTCGCCGAAACGAAAATATTTTTTGAAAGAAATTGATTTTTGTTACGAACCAGCGGTTGATCCAGTGTAGTATCAAAACCTGATATACTTATTTTTTTCAGCCTTGCATTTACACCCAACCTATTATTAAGCACAATATTTATTCTTACCGAATCTGTTTTCACTGCGTATTGTTCAGTACTACTCGCGTCCATGAATAAGCCGCTGCATTGCTCTATTAATTGAATTGTTTCTTTTAGTTTCTGTGAGCGCCAGTACCCTTCAGGAAGAGCTTTAATGGCGCGATAAAGATTCACTAATCCCTTCACGGAATTTTCAGGATGTAAGAGATCAAATGAAGAAGAAAGTTGATCTACCATAGAACTGATGCCATTTGCGCCGGACACTCTTGACCAGCCAGGATCAACACCACTCATCAGATCGTCGGAAGGAGCGCTGCCCCCGGTTGTCTTAAAATATTCAATAGCTTCTCCCCTGCTGGCTGCTGAACCAAATCCCTGGCTTTTATGATTGGACCGGCTGATGGCCGCTATCTCTCCATAACTTTTACCTAGTAATGGATTAAATCCGCCCACATCAAATTTAAATTGATCGGCAGCTGTGGTATTGGTAGATCCAAAATTGAATGTATTCCAGCATATCCTTTTTGCCTGCCAGGGTTTCACATAAGCTAACTGTTCAGGAAATCGGGTAGGATCGGCTGCTGCAATAAATGCTTCATTAGCTAAAATAGCAGAGGCAGTATGATGTCCGTGCCCGCCTTCTCCGGTTGTAGGAAATCTTGTAATGATCACATCCGGTTGAAATTTCCTGATCACCCATACTACATCCGATAAAATTTTTTCTCTGTCCCATTTAGTAAAAGTTTCCTGCGGATTTTTTGAATAACCAAAATCAAAAGCTCTGGAAAAGAATTGCTCACCCCCATCTACTCTTCTGGCCGCCAGTAATTCCTGGGTCCGGATCAATCCCAGTTCAACACCCTGTTCATCTCCTATCAGATTCTGTCCGCCATCCCCACGTGTCAATGATAAATATCCGGTGCGGTAAAGTTTATCCTTGGCGAAATATGAGATCAGCCGCGTATTCTCGTCATCGGGGTGCGCTGCCACATAAAGTACCGAGCCCAGTACATTTAGTTTACGAATAGCCAGGTACATATCTGCTGAACTCCATGAAGGAGGCGCTTGTGCCTGTATATTTATAGAAATTAAAAAGGCGAAGATCCCAAGAAAGCAGGTAGACAATTTTCTCATTCAATCGAATTAAGTAACGAATATAAGGCTTATAAACCTTCACAAAACGAGCTACATTTGAGAATTGATAAACGGCAACAATGAAAAAAATATTCCTTTTCCTTCCCTTTCTTATTTCCGGTTTCCGCGCCATGGCACAAGAACATGGTCCCTGGCCCAATGCATACGAGTATTCTATTAATAAGTCGATGGTGGCAATGAATGGCGCGGTGGTCTCTGCTCATCCTCTGGCCAGCCAGGTGGGATTAAACATTCTGCAAAAAGGAGGCAATGCATTCGATGCTGCTATAGCAACTCAGCTTGCACTTGCGGTGGTTTATCCTCAGGCTGGTAATCTTGGTGGCGGAGGCTTTCTTGTCGCCTCCCAAGCGAATGGAAATAAAATTGCTATTGATTACAGGGAAATGGCTCCTCTCAATGCAGGCCGGGATATGTATCTGAATGAAAAAGGGGAAGCTGACACACTAAAAAGCCAATATGGACAACTCTCTTCCGGCGTACCTGGTACCGTAGCGGGTTTGTTTGAAACATTCAGGTTTGCTAAATTATCATTTGCAGAACTTATAGAACCAGCAATAAGATTGGCAGAATTTGGTTTTGTTATCAGTGCCAGGCAGGCCAATTCATTAAATTCAATTCAGATCGATCTGCAAAAAAATAATAGCCTGCTCCCGATATTCTTCCGTGTGAATGCATGGAAAGAAGGTGATACGCTTATTCAAAAAGATCTGACTGCCACGCTGAAGCGAATACGTGATAATGGAGCTGCTGGTTTTTATGAAGGTGAAACTGCCCGGCTAATCGTGGAAGAAATGAAAAGAGGAAAAGGTATCATTTCAATTAAAGACCTGACATTATACAAGGCAAAATCAAGAAAGGCATATGAGTTTTCTTATAATGGGTTTGATATTGTAAGCATGCCCTTACCAAGCAGCGGTGGAATACTTGTCAACCAAATGTTGAAAATGATAGAAGGTCATAAGATCGGCGACATGGGTTTTCATTCTGCCGAGTCAGTACAGTTAATGGCAGAAGTACAGAAAAGAGCATTTGCTGATCGCGGTGAATACATGGGTGACGAAGATCAATATCATGTGCCGGTAATGATGCTTACCAGTCATATTTACCTGAAGGAAAAAATGAAGAATTATAAATCAGGCTATGCTACCCCTTCTGCTGTAATAAAACCAGGTATTCTGCTTAAACCCGAAAGCATGGAGACCACCCATCTTAATGTAATCGATAAAGATGGAAATGCGGTGGCTGTAACTACCACCCTGAATAATTCTTATGGAAGTAAAACAGTGGTAGGTGGTGCCGGTTTTTTTATGAATGATGAGATGGATGATTTTAGTATCAAGCCCGGACAGCCAAATATGTATGGTGCTATCGGAGGATCGGCCAATGCAATCGCTCCCGGCAAGAGAATGCTTAGCTCAATGACTCCTACAATAGTTTTAAAAAATGGAAAGCCATTTATAATTACAGGAACACCAGGCGGCACTACTATCCCTAATTCTGTATTTGAAACACTGGTAAATATCATCGATTTTCATCTTAGCCCGGAGGAGGCTATCAATGCGCCTAAATTCCATCATCAATGGCTGCCTGATGAATTGGAATTAGAAAAAGGTTTCCCGGAAGAAGTAAGAAAAAAACTGGAGGCGATGGGATATAAAATAAAAATGGTGAGTGGAATTGGCCGCACAGAATTGATCATGGCCTTACCCAAAGGTGGTTATAAATTAGTGGCCGACCATCGTGGTGAAGATGATGCAAGAGGATATTAATCCTTGACTTCCAAACTTTCTAAACTATCTAAACCTTCATTCATGAGTATCCCAAAAGATTATTTGCTAACCGCCATTCGCAGGTTAAAATATTACCGCGGACTGGGCGAAAAAGCGCTGGAACAATTAAGTGAAGAACAGCTTAATTGTTCTCATAATGATACGGTAAATAGTATTGCCATCATCATTCAGCATTTATCAGGAAATATGATAAGTAGATGGACAAATTTTTTGAAGGAGGACGGTGAAAAAAAATGGAGGGAGCGGGATCAAGAATTTGAAACTCAACATCATTCGATGGCGACCCTGATGGTCTTGTGGAATAAAGGCTGGGATCTATTTATCGATACACTAGAAAATTTAAAGAAAGAAGATCTTAAAAAAACAATATATATCCGCGAAGAACCTTTAACCGTGGTAGATGCGATCAACAGGCAATTGGCACATTATCCTTACCATATAGGACAAATCATAATGATGGGAAAGATCCTTAGAGGCAAAGATTGGCAGAATCTGTCTATTCCCAAAAAGGGATCTCATGATTATAATACCAGTACTTCAGTAAAAGATCCGGCGAAGAAATACTAATCTTTTAATAGTAAAGGTTGCTGAGGTAAGAATTAATCTCTAATTTTATGGTTTATAATTTTTGAATGAAAAAAACTTATTTTTTATTGATATTCAGCTTTTTATCTTTCGTTTCCACTTCCCAGGTACAGTGGAATGTATTCGGTGGTCCCCAGGCTACCAGTGCTCATTATGTGATCAGGGACAAAAAGCAAAACACCAACATGAAATATGGGTTTCAATTGGGAGGTGGATTAAAGGTTCAATGGGAGAACCGCATATATTTCGCGCCGCAGGTTTTCTACAGTTTGAAAGGATATAAAGTAAAACTGAGCAGGCCTTCGTTTCCTCCGGATTCACTGGCTGTTGATAATGAAGTGACCATGCACAGTTTTGAAATTGCGGCTCTTATTCAATATAATTTAAGTGATGAGGCGTCACATTTTTTCGTACGTTTTGGTCCTTCCATAGATATTCAGATTTACGGAAAAGAAAAATTCAACCTAAGTACTGGCGGATCTGTTAGCAGAAAATTGAAATTCAGTTATGGAGATTATGGCCATTATGGCGCCAGCATTGACTTGCATGCAGGTTATGAAATGGCTAATGGTTTCCTTATATACGGACAATATGGTTTGGGTATCGGAACGATAGTTAATACAGATGATGGTCCTATAGTTACTCACCGGGTAGCCGGAATAACTGTTGGATATCATTTCAAAAGAAAGAATATTATCATTGATACACGGAACAAAGAATGATCAGATGCCATGAAGGAACTGGCTGTTGATATACGCAGCCACGTCTTTTAGACTCTTTGAATGTTCAAAGATCTTCAGCTGGCGATCAGCACCTGTTCCATTTTCAAGCATTTTGTGAACATTCATTATCCGATGTCTGCTTCCCAGATGATCAAGCACGGGGTCAAGAAAATCGAGTAATTCCAGTATCAGGGCTCGGGTATTTACTTCCTCCTCCTTTCCAAAATCAATCAGGTAGCCATCTACGCCATATCGGCTTGCTCTCCATTTATTTTCATTAAGCAATGCTCTTGAGTATTGAATAAAGTTGAGGTTTTTAGATCGCAGCATATAGATCCTGGCACAAATGGCCTGGAACAATGATGCAATAGTTATAGTTTCATCAACAGTCAGTGGAATATCACAGATACGGAATTCAACAGTATTGAAAAACGGATGCACCCGAAGATCCCACCAAATTTTCTTAGCATTATCTATGCAGTTCGTTTTAATCAAAAGTTTCACATAATTATCGTAGGCTTCAATACTTTCAAATGCATCAGGTATGCCTGTTCTTGGAAACTTATCAAAAACTTTTGTCCGGAAAGACTTATAGCCTGTCATTCTACCCTCCCAGAATGGAGAATTAGTGCTCAATGCAAAAATATGCGGCAGAAAATATCTTGTGCTATTAGCTATATGATTAGCCATCTCCCTGCTTTCCATTCCAACATGCACATGTAATCCGAAAATAAGATTGCTACGGGCCGCTTCCTGTAATTCATTAACGATCTCACTATAACGTATATGATCAGTGATCAGCTGGCTTTCCCAATGACTAAACGGATGAGTTCCGGAGGCACCCATCGCAAAACCTAATCCGCCTGCAATGTCTGCAATGGTTTTTCTTAGTGTAGCTACATCTTTAAAAGCCTCATCTGCATCCGCACAGATATCTGTACCAACCTCTACAACGGCCTGGTGCATTTCGGCTTTTACTTTATCCCTTATTACTTTTTGTCCTTCCTGCACGATCTGTTGCTCGTGACTTTTCAGTTCAAAACTTTGCGGATCAAGTACCATGTACTCTTCTTCAACACCGAGGGTAAAGCCTTTATAGTTTAAATTCATTGAAAGAAAGTTGAGAAGGTTGAGAGAGTTGAGGGGTTGAAAAGTTGAGCTGTTGAGTAGTTGAGCTGTTGAGTGGCCATTCACCTATTCACTTATTCACTATTGACTACTCACAACTCACTATTTACTATTCATTACTCACAAGCTTTTCTTATTTGCTCCACGCCTGACATATTCTCCCCACGTTAAATTATCCTGACCATCTACCTGGGCCATTGCTTTTTCAATTGCATAATTAGCGGATGTTTCCACCACCCAATCAAAATTCTCCTGTCCTACACTTGCCAGATCAGCATCAGGCGCCGGATTACAGAAGTCGATAGCATATGGTACTCCATCACGCACTGCGAGTTCTACTGTATTAAAATCATAACCCAGATATTCATTTATACGCAAAACGATATCCGTCATCTGTTTCAATCTTTCAGGTGAAGGTTTAAAATCGGCAACATAACGAAGATGATGCGGGTTGCGAGGCTCATAGGACATAATGCGAACATATTTTCCACCTATACAATAACAGCGGTAATATTCAGTGAATACGATCTCTTCCTGCAACAACATAACCAGTTGACCTGTCTCACCATGCTTGGTAAAAAAATCTTCCTTGTCAGTTAATCGGTATACATGTTTCCATCCGCCACCGGCGAAGGGTTTCATATATGCAGGGAAACCAACATTATTGAATATACTATTCCAGTCAAGCGGATAGGCCAGGTTACTGAATGAATCATTTGAAGTATCATCCGGATGTTCTTTGGATGGAATGATGGCAGTACGGGGAACCGGTACTCCGATTTTTGTCATCAGGCAATTATTGAAATATTTATCATCTGCACTCCACCAGAAAGGATTGTTTATAACTGCAGTGCCACATACAGCGGCATTTTTCAACCAGGTTCTGTAAAAAGGGACATCCTGTGAAATACGGTCGATGATCACAGCATAATCACTATTCTCACCCTGCATAGCTTTATCGATCCTTACTGGTTCGGCGATTATTCCATTTAAATTCTTGGAATTCACACGAGCAATAAATGCCTCAGGAAATGATCTTTCCTTCCCATGCAGTATCCCTATTTTCTTCATAGCTTGTTTTTTATGGTATGTTCAAATTTATTCTGCTAAGAGGAGAAAAACAAATTAACTGCGTCAAAACAGAAGTACAAGTCCCTAAATTTGCAACATGTCATCTGAATTGACCGGGACCGTACTTATTAAAAAATTTTCGATCGATTCCCAATGCCTGAACAGAAAGGTTCTGGTCGATATTTATCAATCACCTGCCATCTCCATTTCAGATAATCCGGATTTCCTGCTGATCAATGATGGCCAGGACCTGGTGACCATGGATTTCGCTGGTATTCTGGAAGGTTTGATTGAACAAGATAAGATCAGGCCTCTGATCTGTATAGGTATTCATGCGGGCCCACAGCGAAAAATGGAATATGGAGTGGCCGGTGCCCCGGATTTTAAAGACAGAGGATCTTTGGCAATGGAACATAGTTCCTTTGTACTGACAGAGCTCCTTCCCTTTTTAAAAGCTTATTATACGCTTGATAAACTTCCCCTGCTTTCTTATGCCGGTTTTTCACTGGGGGCCCTGATGGCTCTGGATATCGTTTGGAGCCATTCCCGTTTTTTTAAAACGGCAGCGGTATTCTCTGGCTCTTTATGGTGGAGAACGCTGGACCAGACAGATCCTGAATACAATGACGATACCCACCGCATCATGCATCAGCGTATACGTTCCGGAATATTTCATCCGGGGCTTAAATTCTTTTTCCAGTGTGGAAATAAAGATGAGACCAACGATCGTAATAAGAATGGGATCATAGACTCAATAGACGATACCAGGGACCTGATTAAGGAACTGGTGAAGAAAGGATACAATATCCCGGATGATATCGCTTATCTCGAATTAGAAAATGGCGGCCATGATGTGCCTACCTGGGGCCGGGCTTTTCCGGAGTTTTTGAAATGGGCCTTTATGAAGGTTGAAAGTTGAGGGCCTGCCTGCCGCAGGCAGGTTGAGAGTTTAGAGTTACCGGCAGAACATACTATAAAGAGAAAAGCTTCCTAATGGGAAGCTTTTCTCTTTATAGTTCTTTGCTACTATTAATTAAAGATATAACGCAGACCGAACTGGATTTGATAAGTGGAGTTTACACTCACATCATCACGAAAACTGCGGGTGATGATTGTGCCACGGTCAGCAGCCAACTGGAAGATCGGCAATACAGCACCACCCGGAACCAGGCTGTTTGCATTGGTGATCGTCAGGATCTGGCTCGCGTTAACCAGTTTTCTCTTACCCCAACTTGCATTGATTAGATTACCAGCATTGAAGATATCTACAGAGAACTGAAGTGTATTACGGTATTTACCGGATTTCACGAAAAGGTCTTGAAGGAACTTAACGTCCATTTGATTTCTCCATGGAGCCAATACGCCATTTCTTTCAGCATACTGACCTCTGTGCGTACGGAGGTATTTGTCTTGCTGAATATAAGATTCGAAAAGACTGCGCTGTGCTGTCTGATCGTAATTAACTCCATTGGCTACCCTTGAAGAGAATTGCATATTCTGAACCTGGGCGGATGTAGGAACCCAGAGAAGATCATTTCCATTCACCCCATCACGGTTGAAGTCACCGCTATAAGTATAAGAAAAACGGTACGCGGCAGAACCAACATATACCAGGGAAATAGAAGTACCAAGGTGCTTCACATATTCTTTACGGTAGTTCAGCATAGCAATCACACGGTCAGGTACTACATACTGAGCTGCAGAAAGATTTGGTGTATTCAAACCATATACTTGCTGAGTACCCTGGTAAGCACCCAAAGCCTGGTCTCCATCACCATCGGTGGTATTACCAGCAAGGGATTTTGTATAAGCAAGAGAGAAATTGAAACCTTTGGTAAATGGCTTCTCAATACGCACTGTCAGAGAAGCGTAATAACCTTTTTTAGAATTATCGATCACTACCGGCGTGAATCCAACAGTACCACCAGTAGTAGGAACCTGGTTAGAATTCAAAGTATTGATGAAACGTGTTGGAACAGTTGAACCATAAATTGGCCTGTTATCAGGATAACCAGCTGTATTCAAATTCTGAGGATCAATATAGTTTGGTGAACGGAAGAAAGGAACAACCAGGTCTTTGTTGAATATACCTTCAAAGGTTCCAATCATACCCCATGGCATTTTAGTATCTAATGCGATTACAGTTTTCCATGTTCTTGGATGCTTATATTTCTGTGATAATGCTGTAACAGAAGTAGGAACAATTGTACCTGCTACAGGTACAGTTGCCGGACGATAAGCCGCAGGATCCGGATTGAACGGACCAGGAGGTAACTGACCAGACAAAGCTCCGGTAGAAGTATACGTATTATATGACTGCGTAACCTGAATCATTCCATTGTCACCAGACTGGCTTACGATCCATACGAATGGAATACGACCAGTGAATACACCAGTACCACCACGGACCTGGAGAGAACGATCTCCATAAACATCCCAGTTAAATCCAATCCGTGGAGACCAGAGTATCTTATTTTCAGGAAGCAGTCCAGTATTTACTTTCTCTCCGTCTTTGAAATTCATCGCATACACCAAAGGGTGTGTGATGATCTGAGGAACGGCTGGGTAAGTAGGAAGATCTCCACGAAGACCGAAGGTCAGACGAAGATTCTTATTAACTGCGATCTCATCCTGAGCGTAGGCAGTAAGTTGATTGAAACGAAAGGCAGAAAACGCAGGAGCAAAATCTTTAGATAAAGAATAGGTGATAGCGAAATCTGTAGGCAGTTTACGCAGTGAAGGATTTGGATTTAGTGCACTTGCGAAATCGGCCCATGAAGCGAAACGATAAAAACTGGAAGCGAAACGCTGGAAACCATTGATGGTCTCAGTGTGATCGTACTGACCACCTAAAGTGAAATTATGTTTGCCTTTGGTGAAAGTGAAATTATCTGTAACAGAATAAACCTTCACTTTACGGAGGTTACCAAGGCTGAAAGGCTCATATCCGAAGGAAACATACGGTGCACCTACACCGGAACCGGCCTGAGGAACAACACCTGTAGTGCTCATGATATCCACAAATGGGAAAAGGCTGGAATTAGTGGTGCGGGAGTCATCCTGGAAAGTATAAGTACCACGGATAACGTTAGCCGATCTACCCCAGTTGGAGTTCAACTCAGCAGATAAAGAATAAAAATTAGTACCCTGGAAATAATTTGCGTTTTTATACCAGAAGCCAGTGATATCTGTCCTGAAAGCACCATTACCAGCTACGGTACCAGCACCACCTACAGAAGTAGATGGAGGAGCAGGATTACCACCAACTACTTGGCTGTAACGAAATACGGCTCTATGGTGATTGCTGATGTTCCAGTCAATACGACCCAGATATTTTTTTCTTTCAATATCCGGAACATATCCTGAAGCCACCCCAGTATTATAACCATAGTTAGTAAGCAGATACTGGCTGATAAAATTCAGTGAGTCAACTGTTGGACGTGCGATGAAAGGAGAACTTCCGTATGCAGCGGTTGTTGAAGCGGGTGTTCTTGTTTGAATTACGCTTGGCTGCTTATCAGTTTCAAAACTGAAGAAGAAGAAAAGTTTATTCTTAATTATCGGACCACCAATACGCATGCCCCACTGATCGAATTCTTCTTTAGAGCGGGCAAAAGTTGTTTTTTCAACTTTCTTACCGCGAAGTCTTTCGGTACGATAGTAATG
>JAYTXP010000121.1:0-7119 GCA_043742885.1 Chitinophagaceae bacterium
CAGGTTACCATGGACTTTCCTGAATATAAAAATCTGAATACTCTGTATGATATTGCCTTGTTAATCCCCGAATCCAGCCCGGAATTGATAGCTTCTGCTGTGAACAAATTACTGGATGAACCTGTTCTATACGAAAGGCTTCATCAAAACTGTCTAAAAGCCAGGCTGGAGCTTAACTGGGAGAAGGAAGAAATCACGCTATTAGCATTTTACAGCAAAATTTTCAATTGAACAGACATTTACATATAGTTTGCCTGGATGTTCCGTGGCCTGCCGATTATGGTGGCGCTATAGATATGATGAACCGGATTCGGGAAATGAAATCTGCTGGCATTCTGATCCACCTTCATTATTTCAGTTATAATGAAAGAGGAACACCAAAAGAGCTGAATGCTTTTTGTGAATCTGTTCATGTTTATGAAAGAAAGACAGGCAGAAAGGGCTTGTCTCCTTCCCTGCCATATATTGTCGCATCAAGAATGAACCAGGAATTACTGGAAAGATTAAATCAGGATCAGCATCCTATTTTGCTGGAAGGAATACATTGTACTGGTTTATTATCCTCACTTGAAAGGTCAGATAGAAAGATCGTTATCAGGATACATAATGATGAGGGAATTTATTATAAGGAGTTAGCGAGGGCAACTTCTTCCTGGATAAAAAAATTATATTTTCGAAGAGAGAGCAAATTACTAAAGCGTTATACAACAGAACTTCCAAAAGAGTGTGTATACGCTTGTGTTTCTGAGACCGACAGGGAGCGTTTTCATTCTGAATACAAACTTCCCCAGGTAAAACATATACCTACTTTTCCGGGCTGGCAGCAGGTTGAAGGAGTAGAAGGTCTGGGAAATCTTTGTCTTTATCATGGAAATTTATCCGTTGCTGAAAACGAGGAGGCTGCTATATGGCTTTTAAGAAATGTGTTTAATAAGATCAAGCTGCCTTTTGTGATTGCTGGAAAAAAGCCTTCAGAGAAATTAATAAGATTAGCTCATATCTATCAGCATACCTGTATCGTAGCAGACCCAACGGATAAAGAATTGGATGACCTGATCAGGAAAGCGCATATAAATATTTTACCCTGTTTAAATAAAGAGACCACTGGTATTCGGCTTAAACTTTTGCATGCCTTATACGATGGAAGACATTGCGTTGTAAATCCCGAAATGGTAAAAGGAACCGGCCTGGAAGATGCCTGTCATATTGGATCAACCGGCGATGCCTTAGCATCTATTCTGATGCAATTGCATCACCATCCTTTTACAGAGGAAGAATTACGTTTAAGAAGGGAATTACTGCTAAAGCAATTTGATAATAAGAAAAACAATCAGGCATTTATTCAATGCTTATGGTAGCATTATCGATCACCTTGCCATGTTCGGTACGGATCATCCTTGCCGGGAATTTCTGCACAACAATATAATCATGGGTGGCCATTACTACAGCCGTATTGAAGTCTTTAGCGATATGAAACAACAGATTCATTATCTCGTCGGAAGTTTCAGGATCAAGATTTCCTGTTGGCTCATCTGCGAGAATCAATTTTGGAGAATTCAAAAGGGCCCTTGCAATATCCACTCTTTGCTGCTCACCTCCACTTAACTCAAATGGCATTTTAAAGCCCTTGGAACGCAGTCCTACTTTATCCAGTACATCCGCTATTTTCTCATCCATTAATTTCGTGTCAGTCCAACCAGTGGCCTTCAAAACGAATTTAAGGTTCTCATTTACATTTCGGTCAGTAAGTAATTGAAACTCCTGGAACACTACCCCAAGCGTACGGCGCAGAAATGGTACTTTTTTCCAGCCCATCTCCTTCAGATTAAATCCGGCCACTGCACCTTCCCCTTCACGCAAATCCAGCTCACCATAAAGTGTTTTAAGCAGACTGGATTTGCCTGTCCCTGTCTTTCCAACCAGGTATACGAATTCCCCTTTGTTAACGTTCAGGTTTACGTCCTGCAGGATAAGGCTGTTGCCCTGGTATATATTGACGTTCCTCAGTTCAATAATGGGTTCGTTCATGACCTTTTTCTTTGATGCAAAATAAAGCAAACCATGGCTTTTTGAGCTATTTTTTATTTAACAGGAAATCTTAATGAATAACCCAAATAATCCTGGAAATATTAAAATATTTTATTGAAACTGCAGTTCAATAAACAAGAGATGAATCATCTCTTTTGATGATCAACTCCATTTTTTCAGCCGCCTCTATACGACCTATTACCTGCGCCTGAACTCCAAAATTTTTTGCAATGCCGATAATTGTATCAGCATTTTTTTCGTCCGTGTAGATCTCTAATCTTGTTCCCATATTAAATACCTGGTACATTTCGCGATCGTCTGAACCACTTGCTTTCTGTATCATCTCAAAAATCACCGGCGGAGCAAATAAATTATCTTTTATCACTCTCATATTATCCGGAATGTATTTAAGGCACTTGGTCTGTCCTCCCCCACTGCAATGAATAAGACCATGCACGGAATCAAAATGATCCTTTAAAATATTCTGCAACACAGGCGCGAATGTGCGGGTTGGACTAAGGAGTAATTTCCCGATCTCTATATCATTCCCATCCAGTTTTATTGTATCTGTCATTTGATGCAGGCCGATATAAACCACATGTTCATCCAGGCTGGTATCATAACTTTCATGGAAGCGAGCCCCATACGTTTTGTGCAACATATCATGCCTGGCGGAAGTAAGTCCATTAGAGGCAATACCACTATTATAGGATTTTTCATAATTCGATTGCCCGAATGAGGCTAATCCAACTATAACGTCCCCTGCCACTATTTTTTCATTGGTGACCAGTTTATTTTTCGGCCAACGCGTGAACATTGTGCCATTCACCGCTATAGTTCTTACTACATCCCCAACATCTGCAGTTTCTCCTCCCATATAGGTGATGTTCACACCAAATGTTTTCATCTGATCGAAGAATGCCTGGTGTGCATTTATCAGTACTTCGAGCACCTCACCTGGTATATTTTTTTTATTTCGATCGATAGTAGATGAAAAGGCAAGATCATCATAAATGCCTGCGCAAAGCAGATCATCCAGATTCATGACGATCGCATCCTGCGCAATACCTTCCCATACCGAAAGATCTCCTGTTTCCTTCCAGTATAAATAAGCCAGTATACTCTTTGAACCTGCCCCATCGGCATGCATCACATTGACCCAGGCGGCATCTTTTCCCAAAACATCAGGATAGACCTTACAAAAAGCCTTAGGGAAAAGACCCTTATCAAGTTTCTCCGTAGCGGCATGTACCTCTTCTTTCTGGGCCGAGACGCCTCTTTGCTGGTAAAGACTCATAATAGGAAGACAAATCTACCAAATAAGACCTTTACAGATAGGAACTGTTTATCAATAATGATTTAGTTTTGCCAACTTTATGAAGGTTCACTATAATATAGATATGTTGCCCGCCTTCCATAAGGCGGTAATCACGATAGGTACTTTTGACGGCGTACACCGTGGCCATCGGGAAGTGCTGGCCAAACTTAAAGAAGAGGCTACCCGTATTGGTGGGGAAACCGTTTTAATTACTTTTCACCCTCACCCCCGAAAAGTGGTCTCATCGGCTATACTTGGTATTAGGCTTATCAATACCATGGATGAAAGGATCGAGCTCCTCACCGAACTTGGTGTCGACCACCTGGTGATCGTACCTTTCACTGAAGCATTTGCCAACCAGCCGGCAGAAGATTATATAAAATCCTTCCTGATCGATCAATTTCATCCTCATACTATCATTATTGGTTATGATCATCGTTTTGGCCGCGATCGCCTGGGAGATTTTCACCTGTTAGAAAAATATTCCGGCACCTACGATTATGCGCTGAAAGAAATTCCTAAACACTTGCTGGAAAATATATCAATAAGCTCTACAAAAATCAGAGAAGCAATTCTTCATAGTGATTTTGAAACTGCCAATAAATTACTGGGCTATGAATTCTTTTTTACGGGTGTTGTGGTTCACGGAGATAAACTGGGAAGAAAGCTTGGCTATCCAACGGCTAATCTTAAAACAAGAGATCAGGAAAAGATAATACCGGGTAATGGTATTTATGCCGTGTACGCCAAGACAGCAGATGGCATTTCAAGAAAGGGAATGATGAGTATTGGATTCCGGCCTACTGTAGATGGTAAGAAAAGAGTAGTTGAAGTAAATCTTTTTGAATTTGATGAAGAGATCTATGACCAGGAGCTAAAGGTTATCGTAAAAAAATATCTGCGCGAAGAGATCAAGTTCAATGGACTTGATGAGCTCGTCGCGCAGATGGGAAAAGACCGTATTGCCAGCCTCCTGTTGCTTTAATATTTTATTTTAAATGAGATGTCGTCGGGCTTGTCATACAAGGTGTTCAGTTCGATCTTTATAGTTGCCATCTTCTTATCTTCTGAAAGTACCACATTCTTTCCTTCCACTGACGTAGCAGCTCTGGGCAAGTTAATCACATAAGTATGCGCTATGGTCATTCCCAGTCCTGCCAGTTCTTTCAAACCTGTCAAAAACTCATCGGAACTCAGGGTGCTGATCTTATCCTTTTTGACCTTTCCTTTAATATCTCCTTCATTAAAACTAACATCAAGGTAGGAAGCGATCGTGCTGGATTCAGGTATCTTATCCACTCCTCCCATATCACCTGCCCCTTGCGTTACAAGGTCCTTCACCCTTTTGCCAAGTACTTTATCAGTCAGGGTATTTAACTGGGATATCTGGCCAAGATTGGTAAATGAAAAACTCATTTTTGTCATGAATTTTTCTGCTTCCGCATCCAGTTTTATCTGCATAGATCCGGTACGCAATAAATTTTTATCTGCATCTGATAAGCCAGCGATACTGTCAACAATCGTTGCCATTGAAAAACTGGAATCCATTTTTTGACCCTTGAGTTTATCCATGGCTTCATTATCACCACCCATATTTTTAAGCAGCCCCATAAGCGCGCTCATATCATTTGTGTTGGTAATGGACCCGGATCCGTCAGCATTTACTGTGACCTCCTCTGTGGTTTCAAGGCAGCCTGTTAATAGGAAAGCCGCAAACCCCAGCAGAAAGAATAATTTTTTCATAATTCAGGTTTATTGTTTGTTTTTGATGATGATCTCTGTAAAATCGTTGCAGGAATCCCGCAAAGAAAGCTATTTTATCGAACAGATTAACTAAGAATTTTGACCAGCAATTCCTTCATCAGTGAACCACTGGAAGTTGCAGCGGTTGACCCTATTCCAATGCTTTTCAGGTTATATTGATGCAATAACAGCAACACTTTTTCTATTCCATCAAAATTGAAAAGATTGGCTGTTCCTACATAATCCTTCACGAAAAAAAACGGCACTCCCATTATTTCGGATAATGTTTTTTCATCTCTTGAGGGGGAACCAAATACCATATATACTTTACTGAAATAACTGTAAAGAGCGGGTAGTACCATTTGAATAGGACCTGCTTTCGGATTGCTTTCAAAATACTGAACGATCCGCAGGCTTTTCGCCAGATCCTTATTAGCAATGGCCAGTTGAAGTTCAAAAGCATTGAATTCTTTGCTTACTCCGATATATCGTTCAATATCATCTTCGTTAATAACAGTTCGATGTCCCAGGTTCACTCTCAATTTTTCGATCTCATTTTCGATCCTGGAAAGATCATTGCCAATATGGTCCACCAATAAAGCAAGTCCCCGCGGGTTTATAGTCAGCCCTTTCCCTTTTATCAATATAGATGCCCATTCAGGAAGTTCACGTTCACTAATCTTTTTAATGGTAATAAGTTCGCCTTTCTCCTTAATATACTTAGCCATCTTCTTACGGGCATCCAGTTTCTTTTCTTTGTAGGAAACGACAAATACGGTAGAGCCAAGTGGATTTTCAAAATAAGGCTCCAGCTTTTCAATATCACGCATTTGCTGGGCTTCTTTTAATATCACTACTTGTTTCTCTGCGAACATGGGATAACGTCGACAGGCATTCAGTATATCCGCCCAGTTCGCATCTTTTCCATAAAATATAGTAAGATTGAAAGATGCTTCGGATGCCGCCAATATTTTTTGTTCGGCATAAGAGACAACCTTATCTATAAAGTAGTCCTCTTCACCTTCCAACCAATACACTGGTTTGAATGAACCCTTTTTCCAATCATTAATTATCTTATCCACCGACATAATATGCTAAGTTACAAGCTTTGGTAATTAAATAATTCAGGGTATGAATGCCTTGTAAAACTACTATGGGATTATTGGCACGGTTTTCGAAATTGTGTTGACGGAAACGATATTTAACAGCATTTATAAGTTTCTCTAAATTTTGGAAGGTTACCTTACATCATTTACCGAATAAATAAATGTGAACAAATAAAATCACTATTTTATGGCTAACACCAATTACCCCTCCGCAACTTCAACAACGGAAGTTCGCACCGAAAAAAGCAACAGGACAAACAAAAACATCATTATTGGAATTCTCGCGGCTGGCCTGCTGGGTACCTGGGGCTATCTTCTTTATGATAAGAACAAGTCCGGAGAAAAAATCGCCAGTCAAACTGTTCAAATCTCCAGTCTCGATTCTTCCAAGACCGAGATTCAGCGTGAATTTGACAACGCACTGGCAAGATTAGACTCTGTAACCGGAGCAAATAACAATCTTCAAGGCCAGTTAACCGATCGTCAGAAAGACATCGATGCTCGAAAATCAGAGATCCGTCGTATTCTGAATGACAAGAATGCAACAACTGCACAACTTACAAAGGCACGTGGCATGATCACAGATCTTAATACAAAGATCACTAGCCTGGAAGCGGATGTAGCCAGGCTGACTGGAGAAAATCAGCAACTAACAGTTACTAATACTTCTTTAACACAAGAAAAAACAGTTCTTCAGCAAAATCTGGCCACAACCAATTCTGAAAAAGAAGAACTATCAAAAACAGTTGATGTAGCTTCTACATTCACCGCATCAAATATTCAGGTTACACCTGTAAATGAAAAGAAAAGCGGCAAGGAAAAAACAACAACTACCGCAAAACGTGTTGATAAACTGGTTGTTTCTTTTGATGTAGAGAACAGGATCGCAAAATCAGGAGCGGCAGATATGTACATTATTGTTAC
>JAYTXP010000122.1:0-16062 GCA_043742885.1 Chitinophagaceae bacterium
TTCTTTTTCTTTTTCAATATACACATCGTATTTGACCTGTATGGCAGCCTGCTCAATGAATTCATCATCGAATGATCTCAATGCATCTGCAAGTTTTGGCAATACACGAATCATATCTTTTAATTCTACATCCGGACGAAGCAACATTTTTTGCGCACGTTGTTTTTCATTGATGGTGGCCGTACCTAATTCAGTAAGCCATGTATTCACTTCTTCAGGTTCAACATTCATTTCTTTCAGAATGATGCGAATTTTTTCTACTGCGTTTTTCTTTTCTGTCATTCGGTTCATTCTTTCATCATCTGCCAATCCCAACTGATGACTTAATTCAGTAAGACGCAGATCTGCATTGTCCTGTCTTAATAAGGTTCTGAATTCCGCACGGGAAGTAAACATGCGGTATGGTTCCTGGGTTCCTTTACTTATCAGGTCATCGATCAGCACACCAATATAAGCATCGCTTCTTTTTAGGATCATTGGTGGCAATCCCTCTACTGTCTGATGCGCATTGATGCCCGCCATCAGTCCCTGACAGGCAGCTTCCTCATAACCAGTGGTTCCGTTGATCTGACCCGCAAAGAAAAGGTTGCGTATTATTTTTGTTTCAAGATTATAATTCAGCTGAGTTGGGGGAAAGAAATCATATTCAATGGCATATCCCGGTCGGAACATTTTTACCTTCTCAAAACCAGGTATATTACGAAGAGCCTCGTATTGCACGTCTTCAGGTAATGATGTGGAAAAACCATTGACATAGATCTCCACCGTATTCCATCCTTCTGGCTCCACGAAGATCTGGTGACGATCTCTTTCAGCGAATCGATTGATCTTATCTTCTATACTGGGACAATACCTGGGCCCTACTCCATCTATTCGTCCGGCAAACATCGGACTTCGATCAAACCCGGTACGAAGCACCTCATGAACCTTTGTATTGGTATAGGTGATCCAGCAGGACCGTTGCTGGGCGGGCCTTTCAAGGTTTTTATAAGAAAACCCGGTGATCTCTGTATCTCCTGTCTGTTCTTCCATTTTAGTATAATCCAGGCTTCTTCCATCCACTCTTGGAGGGGTTCCGGTCTTGAGACGATCTGATTCAAATCCCAGTTCTACCAATTGCTCAGTAATACCGGTGGCTGCTTTTTCAGCCATTCTTCCCCCACCAAATTGTTTTTCTCCAATATGTACGATCCCATTTAAGAAAGTTCCGTTGGTCAGGACCACAGCTCTGGCTTTTATTTCATGTCCCAATCCAGTGATCACCCCATAACATTGTCCGTCTTTAACCAAAAGTTCCTTTACCATATCCTGGTAAAAATCAAGATTAGGAGTGTTCTCCAGCATTTCTCTCCATTTAATATGAAAGAGCATGCGGTCGTTTTGCGCCCGGGGACTCCACATGGCAGGTCCCTTGGAACGGTTCAACATCCTGAACTGAATAGTAGACTGATCAGTAACAATACCAGAATAACCTCCCATGGCATCAATTTCCCTCACGATCTGGCCTTTGGCAATACCTCCCATGGCTGGATTACAGCTCATTTGGGCAATAGTTTGCATGTTCATGGTTACCAAAAGTGTTTTGGAACCCAGATTGGCGGCAGCGGCGGCCGCTTCACAGCCTGCATGGCCCGCACCTACTACTAATATGTCGTATTCGGGAAACATGGCCGGCAAAGGTAGTATTAGTTAGGAGTTATTAGTTAGGAGTTAGGAGTCTTTGAATCCCACTAGTTCGATGTCTGCTCATTATTAGGTAAACTAAGTTCACTCCTAACTAAAAACTACTAACTATTTCGTTCCACGGGGAACGTTTTGTTTCCACGTGGAACTTTTAGGGAAAATAGGCTTTTAAACAGGCCTCCTCCTTGTTTCTCATAAGTTTGATGTCACTGAGAGATTTATCCTTGTAGCCACATAAATGCAAGGCACCGTGGAAGATGACCCGATGGATTTCGCTCTTGAATGACTGCTTTAGGCTGAGCGCGTTATCCTTAACCCGATCTACACTAATATATATTTCTCCCATGGTAGCAGGTCCAGCTGAAAGATCAAAGCTGATAATATCCGTATAAAAATCATGTTTCAGGTAATCCTGGTTTATCGCCAAAAGCCTTTTGTCGCTGACAAATATATAATTGAGGGATTCAAGTGGTCTTCTCTCCCTTTGAAAGACCCCTTCAATAAAAGACTTTAAGTTGTTTCGGTCCCGGAGGGTAAAGCCAGAAACTTCGAAGAAAAAATTAACCCTGGATGATGTAGCCACAATTTCAAAATTCGTAAAGATTATTCATCCTGCAAGGGTAGCTTTGTATAATAATAGATTATGATGGTCATCAGGCTCTCCGCACTCAAACCCGGTCAGGCGGGTATAATAAAAGAATTCAACAGCACAGAGATCTTATTGAAATTGATGGAAATGGGTTGTGTTCCGGGCGAGCAGATTGCGGTAGAACAAATCGCTCCCTTGGGTGATCCGATCTCAGTAAAGGTAGCCGATTACCGCCTTAGCCTGCGTCTGGACGAGGCCGATCAAATTATGGTAGAGCTAAATAATTGATATTCAATCATTTATGAAAATAGGGCTTTTTTTTGGATCCTTCAACCCGGTACATGTAGCTCATCTTATAATCGCCAATCATGTATTAAACGAAACAGGAATAGAAAAAATCTGGTTCATTGTTTCTCCGCAGAACCCTTTTAAAAACGAATCTACCTTACTCAACGAATATCACCGACTCCATCTGGTACGCATGGCTACGGAAAATGATAGTCGCATAAAAGCTTCTGAAATAGAATTCGGACTCCCCCGCCCTTCCTACACAATAGATACGCTTGCCTATCTCTCTGAGAAGTTTCCTGAAAATGAATTCTCCATTATTATGGGCAGTGATAGTTATCAGAATCTTCCTAAATGGAAAAATGCGGAATTGATAATGACTAATTACGATGTATATGTTTATCAGCGGCCCGGTCATGAAATAAAAGATCTCTCCTCTCCCCGACTCCATGTTTTAACGGCTCCCCTGTTGGAACTTACTGCAACGCATATACGAAAAACAATTGCTGAAGGAAAATCTATTCGATATATGGTGCCTGAATCTGTGTTTGAAGAAATAATGAAAGGCGGCTATTACAGAAAATAGCCAAGTACCAGGCAGGCAAGTACAACAACCGGAGATGGGAGTTTCGTAAAATTGAGAAGTACAAATGTTCCAAGGATAACGCCCATATTTACAAAACTCAGTGTAGCAAATTCTGTAAATGAAATATCGCGCATGATATAAAAAGTGGAAGCCACCATTATACCAACAACTACCGCATTGATACCTTCCAGTGATCGGTAAACGGCAGCATATTTTTTAAGATTATTCCAGATAGGAAAAAAGAAAAGCACAAGCAAGGCACTGGGCAGAAATATTCCTACCATTCCTATTATACAACCAAGAACCTGCATCTCGGTGCCCATATCTTTCAATGCCATTCCTCCTGCGAAGGATGCAATTGAAAAAACAGGACCGGGTACAGCGCGCACAATTCCCATTCCGGTATAAAGATCTTTTTCATTGATCTGAACAGCTCCGTGATTTCTTTTTTTAATAGTTTCCGGATGTATGCTCCATTGCTCATACATCATTGGCATTAATACTTGTCCACCTCCAAATACCAGTGATCCCATTCGATAACTGTTCTCAAAAAGATTGATCGGTTTTCGATGAGCCCAGTCATTTTTACGAGCAGTTTCACTGGTAATTCCCGCGATGATGAAGATGATACCGAACATCCAGAAATTCCACCACTTGATCTTTCGGGGCTTTCGTTCCACCTGTGGAATACGTTTGCGGCTTAGGTTCGTGATAACCCCGCTGGCAACAATCAATGCAGGAATAGCCCAGGGCTGACCAAATAATAAATAAGTGGTGATAGCTCCGAAGATCATGATCACCCAGGTAATAAAATTCTTTACGGCATAAGGAAATGCAGCAACAGAAGCATAGGCAAGGAACCCGGCCGCCATTGGAGGAATAAATTTAAAAATATCTGTCCCGATTTCTTTTCTATCGATATAAGGAAGAAAAAAAGAAAAGGCACCCATTAGAATACAAGCTGGAAGGATCCATATCAGCAACGTTACAACAGCCAATGCAACACCGCCTCTTTTATATCCAATTAAAGTAAGTGTTTGAGTAGAAGAGGCCCCCGGTAATAATTGACAGAATGCATTGTACTCCATCAGTTCCTGCTCTGTAATATATGGGGTTTGCTTTACGAAGGTTTTTAACATCATCGCAATATGCGCCTGGGGACCCCCAAAAGCAGAAATGCTGTGAAGAAATACAGCTCGCAAAAAATGACTATGGCGCAGCAGCATATTGGTTAAATATAGCCAATTTCAATGAGGCAAATTATGAGGACGGGAATGAACATTTCCCATTATATTGGACTAAATTTTACAGATGAAAAAGCTGGTCATTCTTGCTCTGTGTTTTATTCTGGCACAGACCACTTATTCACAACAGGACATTACTAAAATAGAAGCCGCTATTTCCGCTGCCGCAGATAAAATTCAGTCAAAAGCCGTCGCCTGGAGAAGAGATATTCACCAGCATCCTGAACTGGGAAATAGTGAATACAGAACATCAAAGATCATCGCTGCGCATCTTCGATCACTTGGAATGGAGGTGAAGGAAGGGGTGGCTAAGACCGGGGTGGTAGGAATTTTAAGAGGAGCGAAACCAGGTCCATGTATTGCACTTCGCAGTGATATGGATGCATTGCCCATTGAAGAAAAAACCGGGCTTCCGTTTGCCTCAAAAGAGAAAGCAATGTTTAACGGAGCCGAAGTTTCTGTGATGCATGCCTGTGGTCATGATGTACATATGGCTATACTGATGAGTACCGCAGAAGTGCTGGCTGGAATGAAGAATGAATTAAGGGGAACAGTAAAATTCATATTTCAACCATCTGAAGAAGGACCGCCGGCAGGAGAGGAAGGAGGCGCACCCCTGATGGTAAAACAGGGAGTAATGAATGATCCCAAAGTAGAGGCGATCTTCGGATTACACCTGCAGCCAGATATTGAAATAGGTAATGTGGCCTATAAATCCGGGCCCTTTATGGCTTCAGCAATATTTTTTAAATTAATTGTACTCGGTAAAGGGGCTCACGGCTCCACACCCTGGTTGGGAGTAGATCCCATACAAACAGCTGCTCAGATCCTGCTGGGACTTCAAACCATTGTTAGCCGCCAGTCAGAACTTACCAAAACTCCGGTGATCATTACAGTAGGAAAAATTCAGGGTGGTACCCGTAACAATATAATCCCGGATAATTGTGTGATGGATGGCACGGTCAGAACTTTTGATTCAGCTATTCAAAGATCCACGATGGAAAAAATGAGGTTGATGGCAGAAAAGATCGCGGAAGCCAATGGAGCAAAAACTGAGTTCACCTATAATGAGAATGCTGCCGTTACCTACAACGATCCTAGGCTGGTACAAAGAACCCTTCCTTCAATGAGATCAGCAATAGGAGAGAGCCATGTTTTTGAAAGGGACTGGACCACCAATGCGGAAGACTTTTCTTATTATGGGCAGAAAGCACCTGCATTTTATTTTGATCTGGGTGGCATGAGCCCCGGTAATGATCCGCTAAAAATGCCTTCTAAGCATACTGCGTTTTATATGATCGATGAAAACTGCATAAAAACCGGGGTAAAAGTTTTCTGCAATCTCGTTATAGATTATTTTAATAATGCCAAATGAAAAAATTACTGATCCTTCTTTTATTATTTTCTCCTTTGCTTCATCAGGCACAGGGAAGAACTGATAAAAAACTTCAGAAAAAAATAGAGGCCTTAATAAAGGATTATCATGGTGTGATAGGCGTCTATGTAAAAGAAATAAAAAAGGGTAGGGTAGTACAGATCAATGCGGATACTATATTCCCAACCGCATCCATAGTTAAAGTTCCAATAATGCTGGGACTGATGAATAAAATGAATAAAGGAGAGTTGGCCTATGATTCAGTTTTTACTTACAAAGATTCCCTGTTATATGCCGGCTCAGATATTCTGGGATCATTTAAAGAAAATGCTACGATATCATTGAAGAAACTGATCATGCTGATGCTGACCACCAGTGATAATACAGCCAGTCTATGGTTACAAAGTATTGCAGGAACAGGAACAAAAATAAATGAACTGCTCGCAAGCCTTGGATTTGAAAGTACGCGTGTCAATTCACGCACCCCCGGAAGAGAAGGTTTTCGGGCTATTTACCAATGGGGAATGACCACGCCAATTGAAATGGGAGCCCTGCTTGAAAAAGTATACAGACATCAGATCCTTTCACCCGCTATTTGCGATCGAATGCTGCGCTGTCTCGGAAGAAATTATTGGGATGAAAATGAAGCGATCTCCCAGATCCCTCCAGCTATTGAAGTATTCAGTAAAAACGGATGTGTAGATGCTTCCCGTTCAGAAGTAATGATCGTTAATGGTCCGCATCACCCTTATATATTCAGCATATTCACAAAAAAGAATACCGATATAAGCTGGGGAAATGATAATGAAAGCTGGACCATAGCAAGAAAGATCTCAAAGCTTCTTTGGGATTATTATGAGCCCCGGTACAAATAATTATTTCAGAAACTGATATACAAGAAAGCTTAGCAGATAGGCAAGTCCGGTCATATAGACCAGTTGTATAACAGGCCATTTCCAGGATCTGGTTTCTCTTTTCACTACGGCCAGTGTACTCATACATTGCATGGCGAAAACATAAAATATCATCAGAGATAAACCTGTAGGCAAGGTAAATACCGGGGTCCCATCTTCTTTTTTTGCAGCTCTCATTTTTTCTTTTAATCTAACCGATCCTTTATCACGCGTGCCCACACTATAAAGCGTGGCCATAGTACCAACAAACACTTCTCTTGCCGCAAATGATGTGATCAGCGCGATACCGATCTTCCAGTCATAACCAAGGGGTTTGATAGCCGGTTCAAGCGATCGGCCCATAATTCCCGCATAGGATGACTCCAGTTTATCTGTTTGAAAATTAATATTCAGACTGGCCGTATCGGCACCGGGTCTTGCTTTCAGTGCTTCATATTTGTCTTTGATTTTTTGAATACTGTTTCCGGGACCAAAAGAACAAAGTGCCCATAGCACCAGGCTAATGATCATAATAATTCTTCCCGCATCGAATACAAAGATCTTGGCCTTATTCACCATAGTAGGAATCACATTATTCCATCGGGGAGAACGATAGGAGGGAAGCTCAAGAATGAAAAAACTTTTTTCTTTGATCTTAATAAACCATTTGGCCACATAGGAAACGATCAGGGCCATAACAAGCCCAAGTAAATAAAGACCCATCATGACCAGTCCTTGTACGCTGAGAAAACCAAGTAAATAATTATTCGGTATCACCAATCCGATCAGAATAAAATATACCGGCAGGCGAGCAGAACAACTCATCAGTGGGGTAATGAGAATGGTAAGCAGTCTTTCTTTTCTATTCTCAATGTTTCTTGCGCTCATGATTGCAGGAACAGCACAGGCAAAGCCACTGATCATTGGCATCACACTTTTTCCATTGAGTCCCACGCTGCGCATCAACCGGTCGGACAAAAAACTGATCCGGGCCATATAGCCGGAATCTTCCAGCAGGGTGATCAACCCAAATAGTATCATGATCTGCGGAACAAAGACAAGTATTCCTGAAAGTCCAGCGATAACGCCATTTATCAGCAGATCGGTCCAGCGATTATCCGGAAGGTTTTGGGATAGAAATCCGCTGATATTCGCAAAGGCCCATTCAATTCCATCCATTGGATATTGGGCTATCCAGAATACGCTTTGAAACAAAAGGAAGAGTACTGAAAACAAGATCAGGTACCCCCATTTTCTATGAAGCAAAACATTGTCCAGTTTTTCAGTAAATAATTTTTTCTGCAAAGGATCCGGCTCTGAAACCACCTGCTGCATGATCTGCCTGATCCTTGAATAACGTTGAAGGATCTCCTCGGCCTGCGTTTTAGTGGGATTAAATTTATTTTTGATCTCAATATTCTCGATGGATTCCTGCAATTCATCTGACAACTGAAAATTTTCGTGGTTGATCAGATAGTGAATGGCTCTGTAATCACTAAAGTCAGGAAAATGTTTTTTTACTTCCTCAACCGATGCTTTTGCCAAACTCTTATTATCAATAAAATCGCGTATAGGTGGCTGGTATAATTGCTGAGCAGTCAACTCCACCGCTTTTTTCAACTGTGGTATTCCTTTATTCTTTCTGGGATCCACTGCTACTACCGGAACACCCAGTTCACGAGCCAGTCTTTCTAAATCGATACGAACCCCTTTTTTCTTGGCCATGTCCATCATGGTCAGCGCAATAACTACAGGTACTTTAAGATCGATCAGCTGGGAGCAGAACAGCAGGTTTCTTTTCAGGTTACTTGCATCGGCCACCGCGATCACCAGGTCGGGCAGAATGGTCTCATCCTGGTTTAAAAGTACTTTATAGCTTACCCATTCATCCAGCCGGCGGGGATAAAGGCTATAGGATCCGGGCAGGTCAAGGATCTCAGCAGAAAGCGAAGGGGTGAATTGGGCCATGCCCGTTTTTTTGTCTACGGTAACACCTGGAAAATTGCCAACCTTTTGATTCAGGCCGGTAAGGCAGTTGAACAAGGAGCTCTTTCCACTATTTGGGTTACCAACTAACGCAATATGTAAAACCTCTTTTTTCAAACAGTGATGATGAAGTTGCAAATGTAAACAGGCTTTATGGTTCCATATTACGAATTACGATGTTTGGCCGCCCATTCAGGAAAAACAAGAATTTAATGAATGATTATGGATTAAGATAATTATCCCGGCAATAACTTTGACCCATGAGGAATTTTTACAAGGGGCGAATGATGGTGATGATGGTTTTGCTGATTTCATGTAACTCATCAAGGAAGGCAATCAATCCCACTATTGTCAATGAAGGCAATCTGCGAACGCATATACAATTTCTGGCAGACGATAAGCTGGAAGGAAGACGAACAGGAAGTGCTGGTGAAAAACTGGCTATGGAATATATCAGCGCGCAGTTTCAGCGAAATGGTCTCAGCCCTAAGGGAGACAATGGATTTTATCAGGCATTTGAAGTTTATGACGGTAAGGTGCTGGGTGACTCTACCTGGTTTTATGTTAATGGTCATAAATTAATTGCAGGAAAAGACTTTTTCCCATTCGCTTACAGTGCCAATCAAAAACTGGAAGCGCTACCTTCTATTTCTATTCAGGAAGCAGAAGTTCCCTGGTTTTTCGATCTGAAAGAAGTGCTTGAAGAAAATAAGACTAATACTCATTTTGATCTGACGGATTATATCAAAAAAAATGTGAGCAAAGCAAAAGACAGAGGTGCCTCTGCAGTTGTACTCTATAACAGTTCAACCATAAAAGATAATCTCAGCTTTGAAGCAAAAGATCGCTCAGCCACACTGGGTATTCCGCTTGTTTATATTAGTAAAGAAATCGCTGATCAATATTTGAAGGATCCTTCGGCTACGCTTGATATAAAATTGAATGTTTCTCTTATTGAAAAAAGAAGAACCGGACATAATGTAGTAGGATATCTAGATAATGGAGCTGCTGAAACTATTGTGCTGGGTGCCCATTTTGATCATCTGGGCAGGGGAGAAGATGACAATTCGAGACATATAAATAATGATCCTGTCATTCATAACGGCGCAGATGATAATGCCAGCGGAACAGCTGCCCTGATGGAACTGTCGCGGCTGCTAAGACAATCTACATTGAAAGGTCATAATTATTTATTCATTGCTTTCTCAGGAGAAGAGCTGGGCTTATTTGGTTCGAAATATTTTACAGAGCACCCTACCATCGATCTAAAAAAGGTAGACTATATGATCAACATGGATATGGTGGGGCGGCTGAACGACAGCAGCAAGCTGCTTACCATTGGAGGTTATGGTACATCTCCTTCCTGGTCAAAATTTATTGGAAAAGAGTTTTATGAGAATGCCTCTGCTGCAAAAAAGAATATTCCTTCTCTTGTCATTCGAATAGATAGCAGCGGAACCGGTCCGAGTGATCATACTTCTTTTTACAGAAAAGATATACCTGTGTTATTTTATTTTACAGGATTACACGCAGATTATCATAAACCTTCTGATGATGCAGATAAGATCAATTATGCTGGTGAGCGTTTGGTGCTGACACATATTGTAAAACTTATTGAAAATCTGGATAAAGAACTTCCACTGGTCTTCAGCAAAACCAGGGAGACAAGTAGTACCGGTAGTCGCGCTTTTTCTGTAACCATGGGTATTATGCCCGACTATACTTTTTTGGGTATGGGGGTAAGGGCTGATGGCATTAGCGATGGAAAGCCGGCTCAGAAGGCAGGATTGAAGGCCGGAGATATTATTCTTCAGGTAGGAGATTTTAAGGTTAGCTCCCTTGAAAATTATATGCAGGTCCTTGGCAAATTTGTAAAAGGAGAGAAGGCCCTGGTTAAATTTCAACGCGGCGACAAGATGATGGAAGTGACGGTGGAATTTTAATTAACTTGTAAATGGAAAATGATCTATGGCCGAAAAGTCAAATAAGCTGGTCCTCGATAATTCGGAAATGACCGAGGAGTTTTTTGACAATACCCGATTACTGGGTATCATAGCACCGGTAAAAGACTATCAGTTTTGCTGGCACCTTAATAGTATGATCGGTCTGGACTTCCGACTCAATCACGATATCGAAATACGACTGATAAAAAAGAAAAGGGATTACTTTTTTCCCGTTTACGAATTCGCTGAGCCCGCCAATTTTCTTTGCCACTATGTTTATAATAATAAATTCGACGGCGAGTATCTTCTAAATGAATTTCGTCACTTCAATTTTTTATGGCTGATGAAAGGAGATGAGGTAACCGATGAGACATTGCAACAAACCATTACCATTATACGAACCATTCCTAATGTGCAGCTAATTACCGAGCTGGCTATCGACAAGATCGAAAACAAAGAGAATTTAGTCTTTTAAATAAAAGTATATGTGGCAGATATCCAACAGCAAGCTTTACAGAAAGTTTCAATTCAAAGATTTTAGCGAAGCATTCGCATTCATGACACGTGTAGCCATGGAGGCAGAGAAAATGGATCATCATCCATTGTGGACCAATGTATATAATACCGTGGAGGTATGGCTAAGCACACATGATGCGGGTAATATAGTTACTGATAAAGACAGAAAGCTGTCAGAAAAAATTGATGCGCTTTATAAAGAGTGATCAGGGGTTGACAATAATTATTTTTTCGTCCTGAGGAATCATAATACCTATTGCTTCCAGGTGATCATTCAATCCCCGGGAACGAAATAATTCTTTTAGTTTTTCAACCCCTTCGGGAGCAATGCTGATCAGCAATCCGCCATTGGTTTGCGGATCGGGAAGTAAGGTAAAGGCTTCCATTACATTCACTCCTTTTTCAAATTTCACTTTATCGCCGTAGCTGCTCCAGTTGCGCGTAGTGGCATCAGGAAAAATTCGCTGAGCAATATATTCGCGTACACCTTCCTGTACGGGTAATTTTGAATAATAAATATTTGCGCTGGTGCCACTTCCTTCGGCCATTTCCATTAAATGTCCCAGTAATCCGAAGCCAGTTATATCCGTCATTGCATTTACTTCCTCGATCTTACCCAGCTCTTCTCCTATACGATTAAGCCTGGTTAGTTGCTGAATCATGAGCATTTGGTGCTCATCTTTAAGGACTCCTCTTTTCTGCGCAGTTGATAATACACCAACACCAAGTGGTTTAGTAAGAAAAAGCAGATCGCCTTCCTTGGCGCTGTCATTTTTTTTCAAATCTTTCAATGAAATAATTCCTGTTACGGCCAATCCGAAAATGGGCTCGGGAGAATCAATGCTATGACCCCCGGCAAGCGGAATTCCCGCTTCTGCGCAAACACTACGACCTCCTTCAATCACCTGTCTGGCAATATCTGCAGGAAGTATTTCAACAGGCCAACCAAGAATAGCAATGGCCATCAAAGGTCTTCCTCCCATCGCATAAACATCGCTGATGGAATTAGCGGCAGCGATCCTTCCAAATTCAAATGGATCATCAACAATAGGCATAAAAAAATCGGTTGTGGAAATAAGACCCATACCATTGCCAATATCATAAACAGCGGCATCATCTTTACTATGGTTACCCACTATTAATTTGTCATTATCGGGAAGAGCCAAATTGGTTTTCAAGATCTCGTCCAATACTTTAGGAGATATCTTGCAGCCACATCCCGCCCCATGGGAATATTTAGTGAGGTAAATTTTTTCTAACATAACGCGAAGTTATGGCGGAGCAGACTATTTCTTTCTTTTGAAAATGATACCTGAGCTTTTTTGAAGATCTGAGCTAAATCGAAGATGATAAACATCTTCTCCATCATACACAACAAGTAACCCTGTGTTAGGAGGATACTTACCCAGGTTATCGGCAAAAAGTACCAGTGTGAAATCATTATTATCGCCGGGCTTAATATAAATCGTCTTTTTGATCGCGCTTGCTTTTAGGCCCTGCCTTGCCATTACCATTTCACCGTTTATATACACACTTACGGTATCCCCATCAATTTCTCCATTGTCATAGAGAGAAAGCATCAGGCTATCTGATTTAAAAACTACTTCCTGGGTAAACTCTGTTACTCTTCCTCCAATGGTTTTTGTTTGTAGAATCAGGTCATCGATCTTCTTATTGCTGCTAACAACCGTCTTTAAAGGATCGGAAATAACGGGAATCTTCTTTTCATCAGGTTTTGAAAACGGATCCCTGGTTCCAGGATCCACAATAGTGGTGGCCAGATCTTTTACTTTTTTCTTTTCCACTTCGAGCTGTGCCAATTTTTTCTTTTCTTCTTCCTGCTGAATGGCCTTTTTGCGATCATCTTCCAGTTTTACAACACGTTTGCGCTCTTCCTCGATCAGAGCCGATCTTTTCTTTTCATTCTCTAGCTGAGCCAGCTTGATTTTTTCCTCGTCAATTTGTTTTTGTTTTTTCTCTTCTTCAATACGAGCCAGTTTTATTCTATCTTCTTCCTCTTTCCTGGCTGTCGCGATCTTCTCCTCAATAGAGCTTACATTTTTTATCAGGGCATTTTTATCGATATCCACTTTTTCTGCTGCCGGAATATCTATTTCCGGCTTATTACGATATTCTGTGTTTACCAGCTCGGGCCTAACTCTTCTCATAGCTACAATAGGAACCCGCTCTTTCTGCTCCTTATAAAAAGCTACCTGATCAGCGAGTCTCAATTCTTCGAGGTGGGGGAATATTTTCGAATGGGTCAGATCCTTGTCTTCAGAAAGTCCTACTTTTCCTGTGATGGCATAGTATTTCTTTTTTACCAAGTTGGTTTTCCAGGTGCCATCCAAATGCCAGCTGCTGTCTTCCTTGCTTCTTTTAAATGTACTGGTCACTTTTACTCCCTTATCCAGCTTACCGGGAAAATTATATGCGATGATATCATCATCAGTCACTTCGCAAACATCGCCGTCAATTGTGCCCTTCACTCTTTTCAAAATATAATACAGTGTATCGTTCACAATAAATTCGCTTCTGGAATATCCATATACTTTACCGCGGTATTCGGTCAATGCGATCTCAAATGACTGATCCTTGCGAACAGTGTTACTATCATTACTGAGAGAGCCAGTCCAAAGGCCGGTAAGACTCTGACCATATAAAAAAACGGGAGAAAGAAGTAAGAAGAAAAGAAGTTTATACTTTTTCGGTTTTTGATCTGCATGCATGGATAACAAGGTTTGCGTTTTCAGGGGAAACGGTAACACAAGATACGTTCTCTAATAACGAATTTATATTCTCCCGATTGTACAGGGACTTTCTATAGAATTTATCGTAATAATTCAGCAGGATGCGGAAACTTTCTATGGTGTTTCCCTCCTCAAGAAAAAGAATAGCATTTTTTGCATTTAAACCGCCCAATCTATCTTTTATCCGAACAATTGCTTCCACCAGCGGTTCCCTGACCAGCTTTCCATATTCTCCTATAATATGTTTTAGTCTTTCTTCGAAAGGAATATCCAGAAAAAAAACAGAAGAGTTGCGCATATTTTTCCAAATAGCACCGGGAATATTGACCAGACCGATTCGTTGTGATTCATCTTCCAACCAAATTGATATATTTCTTTCAGCCTGCTTCATCAACTGAATTGAAAGTAAATTCTCAAACATTTCCTGACTTGGTTGCGGCAGCAATCCAATATTTCCGAAGGCAGATCCTTTATGTCCTGCGATCGCTTCCAGATCAACAATTGATTCGCCCCGGGCATCCAGCGTTTTCAATAATTCTGTTTTTCCGCTACCGGTAAAGCCACCTAAAATGAGGAACCGATAATCATCAGAAAAAGTTTTCAGCACCTGTGTTCGAAAGCTTTTATACCCTCCAACCAATGTATACACTTTGAAACCGTAAAGATCCAGCAGCCAGGCAACGCCTGCAGAACGCATGCCGCCACGCCAGCAATAAAGCAGTATCTGTTTGGATCCTTTTTTTTCCACCGCCTCTACCATGCCCCGCATTTTCGGACCAAAATAATCAAGGCCGATCTTTATCGCATCCTCTCTGCTCTTTTGTTTATATGCAGTGCCCACCTGTTTTCGTTCTTCATCTGAAAAAAGTGGAAGGCTGTGCGCGCCTGGAATATGCGCATGAGAATATTCGCCCGGACTTCTAACATCGAAGAGAGGATGCTGTTTGTTCAGCTCCAGAAATTTCTCAATGGTTATTCTTTCTATTGCCATTAGTACAAAGTTCTATAAATATAACCTAATGAAAAAGGCGCGCCGTGGCACGCCTTTAAGAGATCATTTATTATTTTTCTACCCGTTCATGCTTGCCAAAAATTCTTCGTTGCTCTTGGTACCTTTCATTCGTCTCAGCAATTCAGACATGGCCTCTTCTGTATTCATATCAGTGAAATAAACACGAAGAAGGTTCATTCTTTGCAATACTTCCTTATCAAGCAAAAGATCATCGCGGCGGGTAGAGGAGGCGGTAAGATCGATCGCAGGATAAACACGACGGTTTGCGAGTCTTCTATCCAGTTGCAATTCCATATTACCGGTACCCTTGAATTCCTCGAAGATCACCTCATCCATTTTACTACCTGTATCGATCAGGGCCGTTGCAAGGATAGTAAGTGAACCCCCGTTCTCGATCTTACGGGCGGCACCAAAGAATTGTTTAGGTTTTTGCATGGCATTCGCTTCCACACCACCGGATAAAACTTTACCACTGGATGGAGCTACAGTATTATGCGCACGGGCAAGTCGAGTAATTGAATCCAGCAAGATCACTACATCATGTCCGCACTCCACCAGGCGTTTTGCTTTTTGCAAAGCCATGGTAGATACTTTAACGTGTTTTTCAGCAGGCTCATCAAATGTTGATGCGATCACTTCCGCTTTCACACTTCTTTCCATATCCGTCACTTCCTCCGGGCGCTCATCTACCAGCACCACCATGAGATAACACTCGGGGTGATTGGTAGCAATGGCATTTGCCACGGCTTTCAGCAACATGGTCTTACCTGTTTTTGGCTGCGCGACGATCAACCCTCTCTGTCCCTTACCTATAGGAGTAAACAGATCAATGATACGGGTAGAATAATCGGAAGGCGTGGTGAACAGGGTTAGTTTCTCAAATGGAAATAGTGGTGTGAGGTAATCGAAAGGCACACGGTCGCGCACTTCTTCTGGACTTTTATTGTTGATCGTATCTACTTTCAACAACGCAAAATATTTTTCGCCTTCTTTCGGTGGACGTACAGAACCATAAACCGTATCACCGGTTTTAAGTCCGAATAATTTTATTTGTGAAGGAGATACATAAACATCATCCGGTGATGAAAGATAATTGTAATCGGAAGAGCGAAGGAAGCCATAACCATCAGGCATCATTTCCAAAACACCTTCACCAAGTATCACACCATCGAATTCAACATTAAAGGGTTGTTCTCT
>JAYTXP010000123.1:0-15305 GCA_043742885.1 Chitinophagaceae bacterium
TGAAGGAGATCTGGACGAAGGTGAACTGGAAATAGGGCAGGCTTCAGCATTAGTGAGAGATATACTTCCTGCGGGAAAGATCGTAGAACAGCTCTGGGAGGAATGGATGGACGGTATGGAAAATCCAATCAGAAAACTTTAATTTTAAAAAAACCAATCCATTCAGAAGCATGAAACAAAAACTACTCTTGTTAGCCTTAGCTTTTATTGGATGCACTTCAGTAAAAGCTAATAACACAGGCGATGAACCCGGTGATGGTAAAAAACTGGATGTTGCTGGTTATGTTTTCCACTCTGATACTAAAAAGCCAATGAAGGATGTAAGCGTGACCGCTTACAATATCAGTAAAAAAGAAAAAGTTGTACTGACTGATGAAGATGGTAGTTTTTCCTTTGATGAACTCAAGCCAGGTACTTATAAATTCGTCTTCGAAAAATCAGGCTATCGCAAACTGACAAAAGAAAAAGTGGTGATTCGTACAGACGAAACGTTTCAATTGAATATAGAAATGATCGAAACCAGTGACCTGGAAATTCTGCCCAGCCCGGTTCATTTTGGAATGTGATTATTCTAGAAGCTACTAACTTTTCTCCTTTATTGCTGATCTGCGTTCAATTTTGACTTTTTCTAATTCAATTCTGGTTTTTTCCATTTCTTTTTCAAGGCGCGGACTGAGATCTTCCAGTTCTTTTTTCATTTTATCTATATCCAAATTGAAATTCTTTGATTTCAGTTCAGATAAAGATTCCTCCAACTGGTGGCGGATCTTTTCACTGTCAAATTCTTTTAGTGCTACTTCCATGGTTTTCATGGCCTCTTCCATTTGTTTTTTAATCTTTTCGCCATCAAATTCTTTTAGAGACAGATTCAGGTTCTTCATGGCTTGGTCCATTTGCATTTTGAACTTGTCACCATCAAATTCTTTCATGGCTTCCTTCATCTGCTGACGTATCTTATCCTGGTCAATTTTGAAATCAGCTTTGTCCATTTCGTCCAGCACCTCATCCAGATCTCTGACTTTCTTGTCTTTCATCGTTTTGTTTGTGGGAGTGGTGTCTAAAACCTGACCATATTGTTTTCCTGGAGCAAATTGCTGTCCCCAGGATACCAGTCCCAGCATACAAAACAGGGCGGCCCCGATGATCAATACATTCATAGTTCTAACTGAAGTTGGTTTCATACCATTTTTTTTAAATTGATAATTTGGTTCACGAATTTCTTCGTACAAATATACGATTAGCTTCGTATTATCAAAATCATGGAAAGGTTTATGGAAAGATTTAACAAACAGCAAACTTCCAGTTACTAGCCACTAGCTCCTGGCTTCAAGCCTAATTGTATACAGACCATAAACAGTTCAAGATGAAGATTCCAGAACCTTCGCCAGGTTCAGAGCAAAACTCCTAACTGGTAACTCCTAACTTTTCCTAAACGCCCATTTTATCAACTCCTTCCAACTCGGTTTCTTGCCATACATTAAAATACCTGTACGGTAGATGCGTGCAGCAAACCAGGTGGTAAGTATGAAGCCTATGACGAGGCTGACCATACTCAGTGCCAGTTGCCAGTAAGGAACTGTGCCTGGAACGCCATATGGAATACGGGCCATCATGACAATGGGGGAGCTAAAAGGGATAATACTGGCCCAGGTAGCAATAGAACCTGTTGGGTCATTCACAGCGGAGGTCATCAATACAATAGATATAATTACAAGAAGTGTAACAGGGAAACTTAATGATTGTGCTTCTCTTACATCTTCATTGATCGCACTGCCAATAGCTCCGTAGATTGCGGAATAAAAAAAGAATCCGCCCATAAAATAAAAAGCGAAACAGAAAAGTGTAAATGGAAGATTAATGCTGGTGAATACCGTTTGCACACTGCCGATGATCTGGTTGGCCGCGCCGCCGGACATGGCAGTAACATTATAGATGACAAACATGAAGGTGATCCATAATAAAAATTGTGAAAGAGCAACCAAACCAATACCTATTATCTTTCCCAGCATCATCTGAAATGGTTTTACAGAGGATACAATGATCTCTGCGATCCGATTTGTCTTTTCTTCCATAACACCCATCATCACCTGCGAACCATAAATAAGTATAATGAAATAGATCAGAAACCCGCACGCAAGTCCGATCACATTTGAAGCCTGGGCATTGACTTTCGAATCATTTTCATTGTTAAAATCGATCAGTATACGGTTAGAAGCCAGCAGCGCTCTTTTTTCCGCATCGATACCCAGCTTTTCATGTTTGATCTCATCCCAGATACGATTCACCTTGGCCGCCACCAGTTCAGGTGTATTCGCCCCATAGAATTTTCTGGCATTGAGAACGAATTTCGCAGGCGCCTTCGTTTGCCAATCCAATGCGTCTATCATCAAATAAGCCTCATATCCGGCCGAATCATAATTAAATGATTTATTCTGCTGTACTAATAGGATAGTAGAAGTTTGATCCATCAGATTTTGCTGATTTATCAGGCTATCTGTAAATAATCCGGTTTTATCTGAGAGCGCAACACGAAGATTATGTTTACTTTTTTCGGCAATATAACTGGTACCGAATATCATCAGCATATACAGCAGAGGGAAAAGCAGGGTACCAATAATGAAGGTTCTTTTTCTAACTCTTGTCAGGTATTCTCTTTTTATGATCAGCCAGGTCTTTTTCATGTTGAATGTTTTGGGGAGGGGGGGTCAGATGTTTTGGAATTGGCGCGTGTTTGGCGTGCCTTCAATCAGTTTGATGAATATCTCATTCAATGAAGGAAGGATCTCATTGAATGAATTCAATTGTACTCCATGCTGCAGCAAATACTGCAATACGTCGTTAGGAGTATTTCCTTCACGTATTCGAAGAACATGATCTCCCGGTTTTGAATGCGCCAGTTCAAAGGGTGCATCAGCTGCATCCATGATCTCTGATCCGCCCACTCTGTAAATATTTTCTTTAAAATCCTGTTTTACCTGGCCCACGGTACCATCCAGTATCTTTTTCCCTTTATTCACCAGTACAATATGATCGCAGATCTCTTCCACCTGTTCCATACGATGGGTACTGAAGATGATGGTGGCACCATTTTTTGCCAATTGAAAGATCTCATCCTTGATCAGGTTGCTATTTACGGGGTCTAATCCGCTGAATGGCTCATCAAGTATAACAAGTTTAGGTTGATGCAGAATAGTGGTAACGAATTGCAGTTTCTGACTCATTCCTTTAGAGAGGTCTTCTACCTTTTTGTTCCACCAGCTCTCCATTTCAAATTTTTCAAACCAGGTCTTTATTCTTGACATGGCTTCGGAGCGACTCAGCCCCTTAAGTTGAGCGAGGTACAGCGTTTGTTCGCCGATCTTCATCTTTTTATATAAGCCTCTTTCTTCAGGCATATAACCGATAAAGCGTGTATCATTCAGCGGATCGAATTTTTTTCCATCAAAAATTATGGAGCCTTCATCTGGATAAAAAATTCCGGTGATCATACGGATCAGTGTGGTTTTGCCGGCGCCATTGGGCCCAAGCAAACCAAATATCTGTCCTTTATCTACTTGCAGACTAATATCATCCACGGCTTTTTGTGTAGAGAAATATTTTTTCAAATTTTCAAGCTGTAGTATTGGCATTGTGAAGGTTTATTTGGCAAAAATAGAATTGAAAGTGGAATGAGGAATTTTAAACGGTGAACGGGACTTAAACTTGGTTAAATGGCTTTATTCAGGGATTTAGAACGGTGGAAATCATTTGCGCAACATTTTCTCCATCCATAGCTGCTGAAACAATACCACCGGCATAACCTGCTCCTTCACCGCAGGGGTACAAATTACGGATTTGAGGATGATGAAAACCTGATTCATCCCGGGGAATTCGAACAGGAGAAGAAGTACGTGATTCTGTAGCCACTACCACGGCTTCATTTGTATAATATCCTTTTATTTTTTTCCCATATTCACGAAAGGCCTGCTTTAGTCTTTGCAAAATAAAATCGGGTAACACTTTATTCAGATCGGAAGATTGTATTCCTGGCAGGTAAGAGCAATTTGGCAGACTGGAAGAGATCTTATTATTACATAGGTCCGTTAATCGTTGAGCAGGGGCTACCAGTTTACCCCCACCTTCATTGAATGCCAGTTGTTCCACGCTTCGCTGAAATTCCATAGCGGAGAGAGGCCCATATTTTTGAAAATCTTTCAGTTCTTTTTCCTCTACTGAAACTACAATGCCACTATTGGCATATGGATTATTCCTTTTTGAAGGACTCCAGCCATTTACAACAACTTCACCTGGTGCTGTAGCAGCCGGCGCTATTATTCCACCAGGACACATGCAAAAAGAAAATACGCCTTTGCCTTCTATTTGTTGAACCAGGCTATAAGAGGCTGGTGGTAAAAAAGGATCCCGATTAGTGCTATGATATTGAGCAGAGTCGATCAATGACTGGGGATGTTCTATTCTTACCCCCAGGGCAAAAGATTTTGCTTCTATAAGTATACCACGCTGCTGAAGTAGTTGAAATATATCGCGGGCGGAATGTCCGGTGGCCAGTAAAAAAGCATCGGCTTCAAATTTATCTCCCGATGCGGTGATGGCCGCTGTGATCTTATTATTCACTAATCTCAGATCAGTAAGTTTCTGATTAAAATGAAATTCTCCACCGCATTCTATGATTTTTTCTCTCATAGCCGTAATGATCTGCGGAAGTTTATTGGTGCCTATATGCGGATGCGATTCATACAATATATTTTCCGGAGCACCGAATAAAGCGAATAACTCCAATATTCGTTTTACATCACCTCTTTTGCTGCTTCGAGTATAAAGTTTTCCGTCGCTATAGGTTCCCGCTCCTCCTTCCCCAAAACAATAATTACTTTCAGGATTCACTTCTCCCTGTTTGTTAAGCAATGCCAGGTCACGCCGGCGGGCTCTTACTTCTTTTCCTCTTTCCAGGATTATGGGTTGAATTCCTTTTTCTATCAGTCGAAGGGCGGCAAAAATTCCTGCGGGACCTGCACCGATGATCAACACTTTCTTCCTGGCTTTCCTTATATCTTTCCAATCAAAATTTCTAGTTTCCCTTAGTTCAAATGGTTCATTGATTGAGCAATGAATGCTCAGCTGAACATAAGGCTGTCTGCCCCGGGCATCAATAGAATGTTTGCTAACGTAAAATCCCGTGATAGAAGACAGGGGGCAAGATTCTGAACTGGCCAGGTAATTAAGTATAGTAGAATCGTTAGCTGCTTCAGAAGGAAGCAGTCGCAGGTTGATATTTTTTTGCATATGGTCAGGTATTTATCCTGAAGTCTTACAAAGATGAAATATTCTTTTCAATGTTTTTGGTTCAATTCAAAATTGGTCTATCTTCAAAGAAGACGTTATGAAAAGATATCCGTTTGCCATTTTCCTGCTATTTCTTTCTCTCGCAGGACAATTTGCCTGTCACACTCCATACCGTACTGGTAAACTTGAATATTCAAATTACAGATTAAGTCCGGAGACAAATAAAGATAGCAGCGTAATTGCTTTATTGAAGCCATATAGTGATGAAGTGGCACGTACGATGAATGATGTGGTGGGTACTGTCGGGGAAACTTTAGAAAAGGCTCAACCTGAATCTACTTTAGGAGATTTTATGGCTGATGCTTACCTGGTAATGGCCAGAGAAAAATTTAAGACCAAAGTAGATGGGGCTATGATGAACTATGGAGGCATTCGATTAACGCAATTACCTGCAGGACCGATTACCAGGGGTAAAATATTTGAGCTCATGCCATTTGACAATCTTCTTATTCTTCAACATTTGAATGGATCGCAATTGCAGCAAATGCTGGATATTATTGCTTCCAGAAATGGATGGCCACTGGCAGGTATTACATTAGATATAAAAGATAAAAAAGCGGTGAATGTTCTGGTAGGCGGAGCAGCGATTGATCCGGCTGCTAACTATACCATTGCAAATTCTGATTTTGTGGCAAATGGAGGAGATGATGCAGCCGTATTGCGCAGCTTACCGCAAATAAACATCGGTTATCTGATGCGCGATGCACTTTTTGATTATTTAAATACATTTAAACTGGCAGGAAAGCCGATCTTGGCGCCTCCTCAAAACCGTGTACGCTATGCTCAATAGAAGAGATTTTGTGCGTAATTCCGCCCTGGCGGCCGGAGCCTTGATGACGGGGCCTCAATGGGCAGCTGCCATGGGAGACATGGCTCCTTACAAGCTAACTATTCTGCATACAAATGATACGCATAGTAGGTTGGAACCTTTTCCTATGGATGGCGGACGCAATCAGGGAATGGGAGGTATTGCAGGAAGATCAGAACTGATCAGGCAGGTAAGGGCGCAGGAAGCTCATGTATTGCTGCTGGATGCAGGTGATATTTTTCAGGGAACTCCTTTTTTTAATATTTATAAGGGCGAGCCTGAAATAAAAGCTATGGCAGCGATGGGATATGATGCATGTACCATCGGCAATCATGATTTTGATGCGGGTATGGAAAATCTGGCAATGCAACTTACGCGCAACGCGAATTTTCCAATGCTGGTAAGTAATTATGATTTTAGCCATACCCCAATGGAAGGGAAGACCCTTCCTTATAAAGTTTTCAAAAAAGGAAAGCTTCGTATCGGTGTTTTCGGATTGGGTATCGAAGGTAGCGGATTGATACCTGATAACCTGTTTGGTAAAACGGTATACCAGGATCCGATCATACGGGCAAATGAAATTTCATCAATGTTGATAACTCATGAAAAATGCGACATGGTGATCTGTCTTTCTCACCTTGGTTACCAATACAAAGCAAGCAATAAGGTAAGTGATGAAGTGCTTGCTAAAGGGTCGAAAAACATTGACCTGATCATAGGTGGTCATACGCATACATTTTTTGAAAAGCCATTAGTGTTTCAAAATAAAAACGGTGATGATGTGGTGGTAAATCAGGTAGGTTGGGCTGGGATAATTTTAGGAAGGTTAGATTTTGAATTTACCAAATTTTCCGGCAAAAAGCTGGTCAAAAACCACAATATTTTTGTTTCACAAAAAACAGGTGGATAAAAGTTTTTTTTTAATTAAGAAATGATGATATTCGCCTCCCTGTCCTACTTTTTTGATTTTGTGCTTATCGGTCCCGGACATCATCAACAACCATAATTAACTCGATATACAAACTGCTTTTTTTTGATGGAGAAGAACGCTGACAAAATCTGGATCAATTGTTTGAAGATAATTAAGGATATCGTCGAATGGCAACATTTCAAGACCTGGTTCGAACCTATCAAGCCAGTTTCTTTAAAAAGTAATGTTTTGGTCATTCAGGTTCCAAGCCAATTCTTTTTTGAGTACCTCGAAGAACATTATGTAAATTTATTAGCGAAGACCCTGAAGCGTGAATTGGGTAAGGATGCCAGACTGGAATATCGCATTATGGTTGACAGTGGTAATAGCAAGAACAAACCAATGACCATGGATGTAACAGGTCAGGGTTTTAAAACATTTTCAAATAACGAAATGGATTTTCCGTTGATCATAAACAATCCTGTTAAGAACCCGTTCGTAATACCGGGTCTTAAGAAGATGCAGATTGACCCGCAGTTAAATCATATTTATACTTTCGATGCTTTTGTAGAAGGCGATTGCAATCGCGTAGCTCGTCGCGCCGGGAAAACCGTAGCAGAAAAGCCGGGAACCAATTCATTTAACCCTTTAGTGATCTATGGCGGTGTAGGATTAGGTAAAACTCACCTTGCTCAGGCTATTGGAAATGAAGTAAAAAGAGTTAATCCCAATAAAGTTGTGCTGTATGTGAGCTCTGAGAAGTTCATTAATCAGTTCATGGATCATAGTCGAAATAATGCGATCAACGATTTCATTCATTTCTATCAGTTGATCGATGTGCTGATCCTTGATGATGTGCAGTTCTTCGCTAAGGCGGAAAAATCTCAGGATGCATTTTTTGCCATCTTCAATCATTTGCATCAGTCGCATAAGCAACTGGTACTAACTTCAGATAAATCACCAAAAGACCTTGAAGGTGTTCAGGAAAGATTGCTTAGCCGTTTTCGCTGGGGACTTAGTGCAGATCTCCAGGTACCGGAATATGATACCCGAATAGAGATCCTTGAAAGGAAAATGAAGAACGACGGGCTGGAAATGTCGAAGGAAGTGGTGAAATATATTGCTTATAATATCAGTAGTAATATACGAGAATTGGAAGGTGCCTTGATCTCGTTGTTGGCACAATCTTCGCTTAACCGAAGAGAGATCGACCTCGATCTTGCAAAGAAAGTGTTACGAAATTTCGTCAAATCATCCAGCAAAGAGATCACTATCGATACTATTCAAAAAATGGTATGCGAATACTTTGATGTGCCTTATGATAAACTTTTGCAGAAGACGCGCAAAAGAGAGATCGTTCAGGCCCGCCAGATCACTATGTTCCTGGCAAAAGCGTTTACAAAAAATTCTCTCAAAACAATTGGTGAACATTTTGGTGGTCGTGATCATACTACAGTGATCCATTCCTGTCAGACAGTAAAAGATCTCATGGATACAGACGGTGTATTCCGTGAGAATGTGCTGGAACTGCAGCAAAAGGTACAGCTGGCGGCAATGTAGTTAGGAGTTACCAGTTAGTAGTTAGGTGTAAGTCGTTTTTAGCGGGTAATGTATTTTTAACTCAACAACTCAACTCATCAACAGCCCAACCTCCCTATCAATTTCTCAACTTTTTCCCTTGCATTTTACTCTTTAATCTCTATTTTTGCTGCCCCTGAAACAAAGCGTAAATGCGGTTTCTGGATAATGTATTTCAGCCCGGTGAGGTGGATGAGTGGCTGAAATCAGCAGTTTGCTAAACTGCCGTACGGGTTAAACTGTACCGAGGGTTCGAATCCCTCCCTCACCGCTTTACCCTGTAGCATTGCGCTGCAGGGTAATTTGTTTTAACAATTACTTGCGATTATACCCTGCTTCGGGTATAAGATCCGCAAAGCGCTATATTACCTTAGTTCTACAATAATTTCTTATGAAGAAATATTATTTATTGTTGATGGTTTTAATTGGACTTAATGAGATCAGCTTTGCTCAATTTGGAAATATACCAGGCTGCACCACACCGGTTGGAGAGATCATGGTTACCAGAAAAGATACGGCTCGCTCAAGGGGCATGGCAGATAACTATCATACCTGGGACCCGGGAACCATCCTGCTGGTTAAATTTATGCCCGGTGGCAGTCAGTTCCTTCGTGATAAAGTAATACTTAATGCAAAAGAATGGGAGAAATATGCCAATGTAAAATTCAAATTCCTTCCTGATGATGCCGGCTTTACACATATCCGCATCAAACTTGGCCAGGGGAAAGGTCATAACTCAGCCGTTGGAACAGAAGCGGGCTTCAGATCACAAATGGATGCTACTGTAAACTTCGATACGCTTGGATTCGTGGATGCGGACTATTATGCCGATAAATTAAAAAAGCAGGGGGGTGAACCTCCATTCAGTTTTTTTCAACTGATAACTGAATTGCGCACTGATCCTAATCATTGGAACCTGAAAGAACTTAGGAGGGTAGTGATTCATGAAATGGGCCATAGCCTGGGACTTCTTCATGAACAGAGCTATCCGGATGCAGTAAAATGGAAAAAGACCGACTCTATTTATAATTATTATCGTCAGACACAGGGCTGGACCCGGCAGCAAGTGGATATGAATGTTTTTAGCGCAGGCACAAAATTTTATACCAATGGTACCCACTATGATCCCATCTCCATCATGCATTATTCAATTAATAGCTGGGAAACGGAAAATGGGTATAAGGTAAAAGAGAATTATGAAATTTCTGACGGCGATAAAGTATTGATCGCCGCCTTATATCCAAGGGGAAAAACAAGCGCGATCAAAGTAGTGCCTAAAGTAAATATTACGGATGTTGGTGACCTGGAAGTAAGTTATGATGAGGTGAGGAATGGCCTGGTGATCAAACCTTCATTCCTTATGCGCACCAACAGCAAACTGGGTGAAGTATATTTTGTGGCCCGGCTGGTCGATGAACGAGGGTACTTTATCAAGACAAGCAGCAAGTATTATAATTGGGGAGGACAGTCAGCCGTATATCAAAAGATAAATCTTCTGCCTAATTCTAAACTCAGCTATAATAAGTCTGGAAAAGATGCACTGGAATTATTCCTGCCGGCAGATCAGTTGCCTGGTTTGGGTGGAAGGAAAGTGAAGATCGCCTTTGCTGTTTATCTGGATGATGTAACGAATAAGGAAATGGATAAGCTCATGTATTTTTCTACAACAAATCCGCTGAGTTTGCCAACGGGTAAATTCTGAATATCCAACGCATAAAAAAACCCTGTAGCATTTCTCTACAGGGTTTTTTTATAGATATAAATCGATTAGTTGCTTGTAAGTTTTGGCTTAGCAGGCAGGGTCAAATTTGTATTCTTTGGAGCAGTGTTGTCTTTTTTCTCATCAGCAACAGCAGGAGCTTTCTTATCTGCAGGAGCTGTACCACCTTTCTTGAATTGCTCAAATGCTTCAGCTGTCAATACTTCACCAGAGATCTTAACGGTCTTTGGTTGATCGATGCCAGCCAATTTAATAAATACATCTTTGCTGAACGGAGCGGCCGCAGCAGCATTGTAGTTTACTTTCAGCATAGCTGTTTTACCAGGAAGGATAGGATCAACGATCTTATCGGGGGTCGTGCAGCCACAACTAGCCCAGGTATTCTCAACGACTACAGGTTTGTCACTGATATTCTTGATTTCGAAAACATATGATACAGGAGTGTTCTGAACGATCTTTCCGAAATCATGAGCCTCAACATTCAACTTGATAAAGGCGTCAGTAGAGGGTGTTTGAGCTTTTACACCCAAAGTGAAAGCGAAAGCAGTTGCAAATAAAAGAATCTTCTTCATGTTTGTTTTGTTTATAAATTTTAAAAAGTCTGTTTTTTAATTAGATCAATTGAGGCATTGGCCGGTGCTGAACCTTCCGGTACTTTCCAAACATTGCCAGTTATTTTCAGTTGCTTGGATTGAGTTCCATTATAAGTAATAGTAATGTATTTTTCAAATGGACCTGCTGCTGCCGCATTGAAACCAACTTTGATCTGAGCACTGGTGCCCGGAGCAATCGCATCATGGTTCCATTCAGGAGTGGTACAGCCACAACTGGCATGTACATCATCCAACTTTAAAGCAGAGGTGCCGGTATTTGAAACAACGAATTGATAAAAAACAGGGCGACCCTGGGGGATCATTTTAAAATCGTGCTCGGTTTCCTTCAGCTGTAATTGATCTGCGGCAGCAGGAGCCGCCTGGGCAGTTGCCAGCAGACTGGTAGCGGAAAAAAGCAGTGACAGGATAAGATTCCTCATTTTTCTCTTTAAAGGTCTCAAATTTAGCATAAAGATGTCATATTTTATAGCATGGTTGCACCCAGGTAGGTTTAAAATCATGTTTTTTAAATGTTATTTGCCCGGCTCAGAATAAAATCAATCTTCTATTTTTGTGAGATGGATCAGCAATTGACCGGTATGGACCTAGAAGCAAATAAACTTTCCTTTGATAAGTTCAGGGACGAGGTACTCAGAGATTTTCGTCTCTCCTGTATTAGTCGGGAAATCAGTATTTTAGGAAGAAGAGAGGTCTTGAATGGCAAGGCCAAGTTTGGGATATTTGGCGATGGAAAAGAGCTGCCCCAGGTAGCGATGGCCAAATTTTTTAAGACCGGAGATTTTAGATCTGGTTATTACCGGGATCAGACTTTTATGCTGGCAGCCGGAATTCTGACGCCTGAACAGCTTTTTGCACAATTATATGCCGATCCAAACCTGGAACATGAACCATCAAGTGCTGGTCGTCAAATGAATGGCCATTTTGGTACCCGACTGGTTGATGAGGAAGGGAAATGGCTATCTCTGACCAGTCTTAAAAATATTTCAAGTGATATTTCTCCTACGGGAGGACAGATGCCCCGTGCCCTTGGATTGGCATTTGCTTCAAAAGCATTTCGCAATATTGAAGCTCTGCATGAATTCAATGATCTTTCTGTTAATGGCAATGAAGTTTGCTTTTGTACCATTGGTGATGCCTCTACCAGTGAAGCACATTTTTGGGAAACAATAAATGCAGCAGGCGTATTGCAAATACCACTGGCTGTTTTTGTTTGGGATGATGGCTATGGAATTTCTGTTCCTAAAAAATACCAGACCATTAAATCATCGGTTTCAGAATCCCTGAGTGGTATGCAAAAGACGTCCACCAGTAATGGAATTCATATTTATAAAATAAAAGGCTGGGATTATGCCGGTATGTGTGAAGCCTTTGAAGAAGGAATTCGTTTTGCAAGAGAAGAGCATATTCCTGTATTATTTCATGTTGAAGAAACAACTCAACCGCAGGGACATTCCACTTCCGGAAGTCATGAGCGTTATAAAAACGCAGAGCGACTGGAATGGGAAAAAGAATGGGATGGTATTCGTAAAATGAAGGAATGGATCCTGGCCAATTCCTTGGGAAATGAATCGGAATTAGATGAGATCACTGAGTCTGCTAAAGAGATGGCGAAAGAAGCCCGACTAAAAGCCTGGGAGCAATTCATTAGTCCTATCAGGCAATTGGTAGCGAAGGTGCTGGAGCAAATTCAGGCAATGGCGAAATCTATTCCTGAAAAGAAAGTTGAACTTGAAAAAATATCGGCTGAACTGGCAGCTATTCGTGAGCCTATGCGGCGTAATGCAGCTAAGGCTTTATATCTTGCTCTGGAACTTGCCGCTAATCATGATGCTGCTTTCTGGGCAAAAGATCTTTATAAAGATATTTGTGAAGAGGTACGTAAATATTATAATACCTATCTCTATAATGAAGGCCCGCTCAGTGCACTCAAGGTTCCTGAGATCAAAGCCGTTTATACAGATGAATCTCTCTCACTAAATGGATTTGAGATCCTCAATAATTATTTTGATCAGTTATTTGCTAAGCAACCGAAAGTGATTGCATTTGGTGAGGACCTTGGTCATATCGGTGATGTGAACCAGGGTTTCAGTGGCTTGCAGGAAAAATATGGACGTGACCGGATCTTTGATACCGGGATCAGAGAGTTGACTATCATTGGACAGGGCATAGGGCTGGCGATGCGCGGACTTCGTCCTATTGCTGAAATACAGTACCTGGATTATTTGCTTTATGGTATTCAGCCATTAAGTGACGATGTTTCCACCTTGCATTATCGTTCATCAGGTCAGCAGTCTGTTCCATTGATAGTAAGAACAAGAGGACATCGGCTGGAAGGGATCTGGCATAGTGGTTCACCAATGGGAGTGATCGTTCATGCGCTACGCGGAATGTATGTATGCGTTCCAAGAAATATGACACAGGCCGCAGGGATGTACAATACTTTATTAAAAGGGAATGATCCGGGATTAGTGATCGAATGTTTGAATGGGTATCGGTTGAAAGAAAAACTTCCTTCTAATCTGGAAACATTTACAGTACCATTAGGAATACCTGAGATCATTAAAGAAGGAAATGATATTACCATTGTCTCTTATGGTTCTACTATTCGCATTATACAGGAAGCGGTTGAAAGGCTGGAAGCAAAAGGCGTTAGTTGTGAAATTGTGGATGTACAGACTCTCTTGCCATTCGACCTGAATCATCTTATTCTGAAGTCATTAAAAAAAACCAACCGTATTGTTTTTATTGACGAAGATGTTCCCGGTGGAGCGGCTTCCTATATGTTTAATAAGGTAATGGAAGAACAGGGTGGATACCGTTACCTGGATGTATCGCCAAGAACAATTACTGCAAAGGCCCATCGTCCTGCTTATGGAAGCGATGGTGATTATTTTAGTAAACCTAATGCGGAAGACATTGAAAAAGAAATTCGCAGCATGATGGCGGAGTAATTACAAATTACTAATTCCAAAAAATATGCTAACTCCGATTGAACAGAAACAACTGAGCCGTTTTGAAACCATGATGGCCATGCCTAAATGGAAATATATTCTTCTGTATGGCATTCTTGGATGGGGTCTGCCTGTTGCTCTCATCGTTTCATTAATTAATATGATCTTTCTGCATAAAACGTTAAATGATCTTTATGTGAACCTGGCTATTTTTCCACTGGCTGGAACTATTTATGGATTTTTTATGGGGCAGTTTATTCCCCGCCAGATCAAAAGATTAAAAGAGAAAGCATTGCTGTCAGATAGCGATTAAAAAATCAACTCTATGTCATTACCTATTTACCAGATAGACGCTTTTGCCGATAAATTATTCACTGGTAATCCGGCGGCTGTAGTTCCATTGGAGAAATGGCTTGAGCCTTCACTAATGCAACAGATCGCCATGGAGAATAATTTGGCGGAGACGGCATTTTTCGTAAAGGAAGGAGATGAATTTCATGTCCGTTGGTTCACACCGGAACTGGAGATCAATTTATGCGGACATGCCACATTAGCCTCTGCTTTTGTAATTTTTAATTACCTCGACTATAAAAAAGATCAGATCGTTTTTAATTCAAAAAGCGGTCCATTGAAAGTGCATCGTGAGAACGATCTTATTTATCTTGATTTTCCTTCCTGGAAACCAGAAAAAAAGGAGGAGTATCCTTCTGAGTTAGTAGAAGGGTTAAGAATAAAAGAAGTTGTAGGTGTTTATATGCATCGGGAATTCCTGATAGAACTTGAAAATGAAAAACAGATCCGTGAACTCGATCCTGATTTTTCTCTATTGGGAAAATTAGATAGAATGGTCATCGTTACGGCTCCTGGCGACAAGGTTGATTTCGTATCCCGATTCTTCGCGCCTACTGTGGGTATCAATGAAGACCCGGTTACGGGTTCTGCTCATTCTCAATTGATTCCATTCTGGAGTGATAAGCTGGGTAAGAATAAAATGATCGCGAAGCAATTATCGAAAAGAGGAGGAACTATTTATTGTGAGCAGAGGGGAGAGAGAGTGGTGATGGGAGGAGGGGCGGTTTTTTATATGCAAGGAACCTTTAAAATAAACTAAAAATTACTAGTTATGTCAAAATCCCCTTTCACTTTAGCCGCAGATGAAACCGTAATTGATACCTGGACCATCATCTATATGGGATCCGGGGATCTTGCTTATAATGGCAAACTGACTGTAACCAATAAGCGACTTTTATATGATGCGAAATATGATGTGTCTGCCAAAGGAATTTTGACAGAAGCTATGTTTATAAAATGGGGTAGCGAAGGTTATATTAGTTTTGAGAAAGCTGATATCGGCCAGATTGATACAGAAAAGAAATTCCTG
>JAYTXP010000124.1:0-9435 GCA_043742885.1 Chitinophagaceae bacterium
GCTTTTATTATATCAATGAATTCAATCCAAATAGTACCTATTATCTCTCGCTGGGAATAAATTATCCTAATGCTTCTGATAAAATTCTGAGTGATTCCCTGAAACCCGGTAGCGCTATTTATATTCATGGCAGTTGCGTAACTGTGGGTTGTATACCAATCACTGATCAGCAGATCGATGAGCTGTATATTCTGGCGGCACATGCAAAGGACTTGGGCCAGGATTTTATTCCTGTACATATTTTCCCTATTCGTTTTAATGTTGACCGCAGTGTAAAATTCTTGGAAGGACTTACTAAGAATGACCTGGATTTGAAAAAATGGTCGGAGCGGATGGAAGATGCATTTGATTATTTCGAAAAATATAAACAAATGCCTGTTGTTATGATCGATGACAAAGGTAAATACCTGATCAATGATGTTCCTCCTAAAAAACCCAAAGGAGTATCAGATGATAAGCAAGTAGTAAAAAGAGCTCCTCGTCCACATGTTACACGAACACTTACCAATATCGCCGATGTGGTAAATCAATGGCCTCAATATCCGGGAGGAGGAGAGGCTTTCATGCAATATCTGGATCAGCTCGGCAAAGATCTTTCTTCTTTTCTTCCGGCAGTGATTAAAAAAGCCTATGTACAGGTTGAATTCTTTGTGGATACGGATGGCTCGCCTGTAAATTTTAAAATTCTCAAAGGAGTTAAAGGGGGAGAAGATCTTGAAGATGAGCTAATCGATCGTATGGAAAAAATGGACCGATGGACGCCTGCTAAAGTGGGAGAGAAGAATGTGGCGAAAAAAATGGTGCAGACGGTGACTGTAGGGGAATAATTAATAATTATTCAATACAGGACCTGGATAGTTTCCTTGGTCTGCTGCTTTAATAGAATATTTTTTGCTTCAAGCATTTTGTTTAATATTTCTTCATCATAATGCCGTATTGTCATTAAGGATAATCCTTTGGTTACTTCCACATCAAATGATCCGGAGGATTCAAGAGCGAGTTTTTCTATTTTATCTGGCTTATCATCTACAACTACCAGAAAACTGATCGCTGCATTCTGCGTTAAATTTGGCTTGATATGAAGTTGGTTGAATATGGAATAGAGTTCCCCGATATGATGTTCTCCCACAAATGAAAAATCGCGTACGGTGAATTTTATCATGACCTGATTTTCCTTTAATACAATGATGGGCGGAAGATTTTTTACTGGCTTATTATCGATCAGGGTTCCCTCCAGTAAAGGATTCATAAAACATTTTACATAGAGTGGAATGTTTTTATTCTGCAATGGTTTGATGGTCTTGGGATGAATGACCTGAGCCCCGTAATAGGCCATTTCGATCACCTCCTTATAACTAAGCGCATGAATGGAAACTGCCTCCTGAAACTGTCTTGGGTCGGCATTCATAACAGATTCCACATCTTTCCAGATAACTAGTTTCTCTGCGTTCATCATATGCGCAAATACGGCGGCCGAATAATCTGAGCCTTCACGTCCAAGGGTCGTACTCTCATTTTCATCCGTAGAACCGATAAAACCCTGTGTGATCAACATATCATAGTTGTTGAAAAGAGTGGTCACCTCATTTTTGACCTTCTCTTCAGTAAACTCCCATTGAATCGAAGCATCCCTGAAATCATCATCTGTCCTGAAAACATCTCGTACATCCAGCCACTGATTAATAATTCCTTCCTGATCAAGAAAAGCACTGATGATGGAAGTGGATAATAATTCTCCGATACAAACAATCTGATCATAATAATAATCAAAATCTCTTACTGGTTTGTCATACAGTAGCCACTCCACCTCTGTAAAAAAATCGACCAGCTTTTTTTCGCATGCCAGGTAATGAGTAACCAGCAGGAATTTGGCCGTATCCAGATGCCGTTTTTTAACCTGCTGAAATAATTGGAGAGCATCCTCTTTTCTACCTTCATAAAAAGCTTCCGTCACTTTTTCCAGGGCATTGGTGGTTTTCCCCATCGCCGAAACGATCACCATGATCTTCTTTCCCTTATAATTTGCGAGTATTGTTGCCAGGTTCCTGATCCGTTCTACATTATTAACCGAGGCGCCACCGAATTTAAAAACTTGCATAATGGGCAAAGGTAAGGGAGGAGGTTGAGAGCCTGCCTGCCGGCAGGTATTGACCTATTCACCTATTCACTTACTTTTGCCTATACACAACTGGTAATTCCAACATAATTTTTCCGCATGAACGTAAACAGAAAGATTCAGACACTCGATGAATTTACTATTCAGCAGCTTCGGGATTTTCCTCATGCTACCGGTGAATTATCTCATTTGCTTCGAAATATTGGCCTTGCTGCCAAAAGAGTAAATGTGGAAGTAAATAAAGCAGGATTGGTTGATATTCTGGGCGATCATGGAACCATCAATGTGCAAGGCGAAGAAGTAAAAAAAATGGATGTGTTTGCCAACGACCAGTTCACCGGTGTACTTCGCCATGGAATTGCCTGTGCAGGTATTGCCTCTGAAGAACTGGATGATTTTGTTGCCTTCGATGATCCTAAAAGTGTAAACTCAAAATATGTTTGTCTTTATGATCCGTTGGATGGTAGCAGCAATATTGATGTGAACGTTTCTATCGGTACCATATTCGCTGTCTATCGCCGGATAACTCCGGTTGGTACTGTGGCTAAGCTGGAAGATTATCTGCAACCAGGTAACCAGCAGGTAGCTGCCGGATATATTGTTTATGGATCTTCCACCATGCTTGTCTATGCAACAAGGCGTGGTGTAAATGGCTTTACCCTGGATCCTTCTATTGGAGAATTTACGCTAAGTCATCCAGATATTAAATGCCCCAGTGCCGGTAAGATCTATTCTGTAAATCATGGAAATTTCTTTCAGTATCCCGAAAAAGTAAGAGAGTATATTACTGTTTGCCAAAATAAAACAAAAGCAAATGGCGGTCCATACACACAACGATATATTGGAAGTATGGTGGCTGATGTGCATCGTAATCTGATCAAGGGTGGTATATTTATGTATCCGGGTACAATAGATAAGCCAAAAGGAAAACTCAGGCTGATGTATGAATGTAATCCCTTCGCTTTTATTATGACCATGGCCGGAGGAAGAGCCACAAACGGAGAGATCCCGATCCTGGATGTTCAACCAACAGAACTACATCAGCGAACTCCATTCTTTGTTGGCAGCAGCAGTATGATGGATGAACTGGAAACCTATTTGAATTAATAAAGAATTATGACTAAGAATAAGATCATCACTGTAAAGGACCTGGTAAAAGATTATGGACATTTCCGTGCGGTAAAGGGTATTTCATTTGATGTAAATGAAGGAGAGATATTTGGATTGCTTGGGCCCAATGGTGCAGGAAAATCTACTTCCCTTGAGATCATAGAAACCCTGAGAACCAAGACCAGCGGCACCGTTATCGTAGATGGTCTTGATCTGGATAAAGTTCCCAATGAGATCAAGAAAATTATTGGTGTTCAATTGCAAACAAGTGGATATTATCCGGGTCTGAATCTTTTACAACTGATAGAATTATTCTGCGGTCTCTATAATAGAAATGTAGATCCCATAGAACTGCTGGAGCAGGTTAATCTTAAGGATAAAGCCAAGGCGAAAGTGAAAGAGTTAAGTGGTGGGCAGAAACAACGATTTTCAGTGGCAACCACATTGATCAATCAGCCAAGAATTATTTTTCTGGATGAACCTACTACCGGTTTGGATCCGCAGGCCAGAAGAAGTCTTTGGGAGTTAATAAGAGCCATTCGTGATAAAGGCACCACGGTTATTATCACTACCCATTATATGGATGAGGCAGAATATCTCTGCGATCGGGTAGCGATCATCGATCAGGGAAATATCATTGCCATGGATACTCCGGATAAACTTATTGATGCCCTTATTGCTACCGGATTTGAAAGACCCCGTGAAATGAAACTGGCCAACCTGGAAGATGTGTTTATTCAATTGACCGGACATGGATTAAGAGAGGAGTAACTATATGTCAGAAGATCCACGATATCCCATTGGTAAATACGAACCGCAACCATTTTCTATTGAACAGAAAATAGAATGGATGGCGGACATAAAGTTTTTACCGCTGCTATTGGAAAATTCAATTCTTAACCTGGATGAAGCTCAGTTAAAGACGCCCTACCGGGAGGGTGGATGGACCGTTCATCAACTCGTGCATCATATCGCTGACAGTCATATGAACGCGTATATTCGTTTTAAACTGGCACTGACGGAGGATAATCCAACCATTAAGCCTTATGATGAAAACAAATGGTCCGAATTGAATGATGTACATAAATTACCTATCAATATTTCACTTACTCTTCTTCATGCCCTTCATGAAAGATGGCAGGAAGCTCTGAAAGAAATGAATGATGATGATTGGAACAATCGTACTGTTTTTCATCCTGAACATAACCGAACCATGCGATTATGGTTCCTTTTAGGATTATATGCCTGGCATGGAAAGCACCATGTGGCCCATATTACCAAATTGCGTGAAAGCAAAGGCTGGTGATCCACATCAATTCTAAGTAAATTTTTTATGCGAGATCTGAAATGGACCACTATTTCATCCCAATACCTTTTCTCTGATCTTTGGTTCAGGGTGCGAAAAGATATTTGCAAAACTCCAGAAGGGAAGATCGTCGATCCTTATTACGTATATGAGTTTCCTGCCTGGGTGGGTGCATTGCCATTTACAGAGCAGGGAAAGATCATAATGGTAAGACAATACCGTCATGCCTTAGGAGAAGTTTGCCTTGAAATTCCGGGAGGATGTGTGGATGATACAGATGCGGATATGGAATTTGCGATTGCCCGTGAATTAAAAGAAGAAACTGGGTATGAATTTAGTTCGATAAAATACCTGGGTAAAATATCAGCCAACCCATCCACAAATAATAATCTTCTCCATATGTTCATCGCAAAGGGTGGCAAAAAAACGGCTGTTCAGCAACTGGATCCCAATGAAGAAATAGAAATTGTGGAACTCAGCCTTGAAGAATTAAAAACACTGATCAGAGAAAACAAGATCGTTCAATCCATGCACGTAAGCTGCATTTTATACGCCCTGATGGAAATGGGCGAGGTGAAAATTTAATATTCCACTTCTCCAACAAGAAAAACGCTTCCGCAAATGATGATCAGATCGTCTTTATGCGCATTATTTTTTGCTTTATTCAGGGCCTCGTTCACAGTTGCAAATGACTTGCCCATAAGTCCAAATGTAGAAGCGATATTTTTCAGCTCTTCTGATGGTAAGGCACGTGGTATCTGTGCCTGGGAAAAATAATAAATAGCGGACACTGGTAATAATTTCAAGATTTCAGTAATGTCCTTGTCTTTCACCATACCTATGATCAGATGCAATTCACGATAGGACATTATTTCGATCTGCTCTAGTAACTGCTCAATACCATTCTTATTATGTGCCACATCAATGATTACTTTTGGGTCTGTATGAATTATTTCCCATCGTCCATGTAGCCCATTAATTTTTTTGCTATGCTTCAATCCATTTCGGATGGCCTCCTCAGTGATTATCCAGCCCAGCGATTTTAATTGAGTGCAGGCTTCTAATACGGTGATTAAATTCTTTAACTGGTAAATACCATTCAGGTCCAGCTGATAGGCATGATGGTTCACCTCTCCCTTTCTTGCCACTTCTGCTTCCAGGAAATGAGTATTCTCGGTCCATGCAGAGACATATCGTTTCTGCTGAGCAAAATAGAGCGGGGCGTTTTTTTGCCTTGCGATATTTTCAAAAACAGCCCGCGTCTCCGGAATAAACTCACCAATCACAACAGGAATACCCGGCTTTATTATACCTGCTTTTTCTGTCGCAATCTTTTCTAAGCTGTCACCCAATAAATTCATATGATCCCAACCGATATTTGTGATCACGGATATTTCCGGAATTACCACATTGGTACTATCCAATCTTCCTCCCAATCCGGTTTCAATCACAGCTATATCTATCTGGTCCACGAAATGATCGAAGGCCATAGCCACGGTAAGTTCAAAAAAACTGGGTTGAATTTTTTCTATGATATCACTCATTTTCGAAGTGAAACTGATCACTTCCATCTCTGAAATTATTTCTCCATTGATCTTTATTCTCTCCCTGAAATCTTTTAAATGAGGGGATGTATATAAGCCGGTTTTATATCCTGCAGATTGCAGAATGGCCGCAAGCATATGACTAACTGATCCTTTTCCATTGGTACCTGCTATATGAATTGTTTTGATTTTTTTTTCAGGATGGCCCAGGTAATTACAAAGAGCAATGGTATTTGTCAGGTCTTCCTTATATGCAGCTGCCCCGATACGGGAGAACATAGGTAATTTTGCAAACAGAAAATCAAGGGTTTCCTGGTAGGTCATGGCGCAAAGATAATAAGGACCAACCTGACTGATTGTTGATGAAAATTGCGATAAAAATAGGCGCAAAACATTTGTCCTGCGCCCTTCAGTCCAAACCAACCGTCCAAATTAGTTCACCCTGAAATTAAATTGCACTGTAAGCAATGATTCGTGGTCTGCTTTATCGAAACGAATATTTTGAAGATACTGCATGATCGCAGCCTTATAAGAGTTACTGCTGTTTGAAGATCCTTTTGCAATACTTACAAACTTGCCGGCACCTTCAGGTGATACGCTGATATTCGCATAGATCACCGCCTTATCGAGGTCACCGTCAAAAGAATAATATCGCACGATCTTACGATCTCCCCTGGTGATCTTTGGTCCATTTCCACCACCACTTCCAGATCCATTTCCTCCACCAGTTCCAGTACCTGTGCCGCCACCTGTGCCCGAGCCGTTTCCAACTCCATAACCAGTACCGGTACCACCGGCCTTATCATAGTTATCAGCAGATCCACCGCCTTTACCTGCACCTGTAGTGGTCTTTCCTAATACTGCCTTCGGTTTAGGAGGAGCTGGTGTTTCTATAATAGGCTTCGGTTCGGCTTTAACTACTGATGTATTCGTGATCTTTGTAGCCTTAGGTTTAGTAATAGTTGGCTTCACTATGGGTGTGGCCTCTTTATCATTCGTTTCATCTATGTTTTTAGAATCGGCTATGTCACCTGGTTGTGGCGGAACTGCCTTTGCGATCCCCGGAGGTTCTGCAGCCTGAACGGGATTGCCACCACCTCCACGGGTACGAATAGCAGGATCTTCTTCCGGAAGATTAAGTTCCACTTCTATGGAAGGAGATTCAGGTGCTTTTATAATGGCCGTCATATCCCATTTCAACAGGAACATTAATAGCAGCATAAAGGCCGCAAAGGCCGCGGTTATCATTCCGGCCTGGGAACGGTATTTTGCTTCAAGGGATTCAGACATTACGTAAGCGTTGTTCATACAAAGGTAATTTTTGGGAGTTGGCTTTAAAAGGCCTTGTTCTTCACACCTGTTAGTAACGAATAAATGATGCCAGAATTGAACAGAATGGGTATTAGAAAACGTTAAAATTAGAGATCAGGCCTTCCAAAGGGCTTTTATAAATAAATTCCCAAAGACCATCCCAAATCCTAAAAGGAGAAAAGTATTCTCCCCTCCAAAAAAGCCAGTGGAATGATGCAAATGATCGATAACAAAGAGGCTAATGGAGGAAATAGTGAACCCGATCGAGTTATAGATGGTGAGAGCGGTGCCTCTTAACTCGGGTGGCGAATTTTGAGATACCAGTGTTGAGAATTGCGGTGAATCCGGAACGACAGAAGATCCCCATATAAATATCAGAAGAAGGAATAAAATAAGAGGCCAATGAAAAATAAAAGGAGAAATAAAACAGCAGCTGCCGGAAATATAGAGGGCCGTTCTTGCCACCATATTGCTTCCCCAGCTTTTCGAAAGATATCCTCCTGCAATGCACGAGAAAACACCCACAGCGATCCCTAAAAAACTAAACAGGGGAATATTCATCGAAATATTATTCTTCGTTGCATAAAGGGTCAGGATCACCGGAAGGAAACCCCAGAATGTATAGAGTTCCCACATATGGCCGAAGTAACCAAAGGCGGCATTTTTCCATTCCCTGGATCTGAATATAACTGGTATGGCATTCCATTGAAATTTTCCGGAACTTTTATGATTGGGGCCATCTCCAAGTACAAGCATCATAATACCTCCTGCTACTGCAAACAGTGATGTAAAATAAAGTACATCCTTCCAGGGCAGATCGAACTGACGATTGCGAAGCAAATGGGGAAAGGCAGTTCCTAATACAAGGGCGCCCAATAAATAACCCATGGCTTTACCCAGCCCATCCTTATACCAGTCGGCCGCTATTTTCATTCCAACAGGATAGATGCCTGCGATAAAAAAACCGGTGATAAAGCGAATCAGAAATAAACTGTTTCCATCATGTGCCAGCAGTATAATGGAAGCATTACTTAAGGCACCCAGTATCGAACTGATAAAAAATAATTTCGATGGGGAGAACCGGTCTGCCAGTGAAAAAATGGAAAAGGTCAGCGTTCCGGCTACAAATCCAAGCATCACGGCAGCAGTTACCAGGCTTACCGCATGCTGACTCAGATGAAGAGATTGCTTTAGTTCAGGAAGCAATGCATTACCCACAAACCAAATGGAGGTGCCCGCGAATTGCGATAAAACAATGACAGGAAGTATATGCTTTTGCTGGCCCATTATAAGAAGATAGGAAAGTTTGGCAATTCGTATATCTTTAGATTACTAAAGGCACTGTTATGGGAAAGATAATAATTTCCACAGCTGTGCTCTCCTTATTCCTGCTAGTACCCACATCAATAACCAGGGCGCAAACAATCTCTTCCCAGAAGGGATTGATTACGGCGGTATATTCCACTCAATATGGTAACGTCAAAATTTATCTCCCGGATGATATTAGGCCGGGGGAAATGATATCCGGGACCATTGTGGCTGAACCTACCGGCAACAATGAAAAGCAAATTGCCAGGAACCTTGATGTATTGTTAAAATCCAGCATCCGCTTCAATGATGAAAATTTCCCTTTTGACCAGGCTAATAAGCAATTTCATTTCAATGCCAGGCAGGATTGGCTATTACATGAACCAATGGAATTATTATTCAATGGCGGTGGCAATCCCTTACAACTTATTATTTCATCGATACCGGTCAATGAACAAAAGCGATCCATACTTGAGTGCATGACCCCGACTCATGCAGTTATCGGATCAAAGATGAAAATTACAGGTCCATTTGATGGAAACAGCAGTAATACAAAATGCCATATCGGTGGGGAGGAGATCTCTATTATTGCAGAATCGCCAAGGTCATGTATAGTATCGTTTCCACAAAACGCAAAGGGAATGCAGACCACCCGGATAAGTGAAAACGGGCAGGATCTCTGTACAAGGCAGGTCTCAGGAGTGGATATGCAAGTATCTACCGGTAAGCTCAATTTAAGA
>JAYTXP010000125.1:0-8535 GCA_043742885.1 Chitinophagaceae bacterium
AGCGATGCGGATTTCCTGCAGAATGAAAACCATTTGCAGGTGATACTCGATGCCTTGGAAAAAGACTATGAAGACGGGCAGCATTTCATTACCCTTCCTTAGGCCTACCTTTGCCCAAGATGGAGGAAAACGCTCACGTAAAACAAATAACCAACGATCCATTCGCAGCAACGAGGGTGCCGGAATTCCGGAACCTGATGTTTGGCCGTTTCACTTTTATTATGGGATTGAGAATGATGGGCACCCTGGTGGCCTGGTGGGTCTATGAATTGACAGGTGATCCATTCGCCATCGGATTGGTTGGACTTTCTGAAGTGATCCCTGCAGTTTCCACTGCTCTTTACGCGGGGCATATCATTGACATAAATGATAAACGAAAATTATTGCTGCGGGGTGTATTTTTTTATGGTATCGCTGCCTCTACCCTGCTTTTCTTCTCCAGTCAGTTTATAAGTTCCCGATATAATCATCAATGGATCGCAATCGGTATTTATGCCGTTATTTTTTGTACAGGTATTATTCGTTCATTTACAGGGCCTGTTTTTTCCGCTACACTTGCACTAACTGTTCCCCGTGAATATTTACAAAATGCCACTACCTGGAATCAAAGCTCCTGGTTGGCCGCATCTGTTACCGGCCATGCCACCGCTGGTTTTCTTATCGCCCATTGGGGAATTCAGGGAACACTGATCACTGTGATCATTTTAATCTGCACCGCATTTGTCATACTATCCAGGTTGAAACCAAAACCACCTATGGCAAGATCAGGTGAATTGAAAACCTGGGACAGTATGAAAGAAGGATTAGCGTTTGTATGGAAAACAAAAGAAATACTTGCCACCTTCTCTATGGATATGTTTGCCGTTTTATTTGGAGGAGCTGTGGCCATGGTTCCCGTGTATGCTAAGGATATCTTGCATATAGGTCCTATTGGTTTTGGATGGCTGAATGCCGCTTCTGATATTGGTGCGATACTGATCGTAGCCATGCTGGCCTTCTTCCCTTTAAAAAACGCGCAGGGCAAAAAATTATTTTTCGCCGTGGCTGGTTTCGGGGTTTGCATAATCGTATTCGCCTTATCTAAATGGTTCCTGCTTTCCTTTATTGCATTGATGGTTGCCGGAATTCTCGACGGAATAAGTATTGTTGTTCGTGGTACAGTTATGCAACTCAAAACTCCTGATCATATGCGTGGAAGGGTGAGCAGTGTGGGGTCTATGTTTATAAATTCCAGCAATGAACTGGGACAATTTGAAAGTGGTATGGCAGCCAGGTTAATGGGAGTAGTTCCTTCAGTAGTTTTCGGGGGTTGTATGACCCTGCTGGTAGTTACTGTTACCTGGTTCAAAGCACCCGGACTGCGGAAATTTGAATATTGATAGCCGGTAAATTTTTTCCCAGCTAACTTTATTAGATTTATTAACGTTTTACCATCATAAATATATTTTTTATGCATCGCAGATCTTTTTTACAAAAAACTGGCTTAAGTGTAGCCGCTATTAGTCTTTTCCAAAAAAATATTTTGACCGCACTGACACAGGATCCATTTAAGATCACAATGCTTACCGATAAAGTGGGAATTTTTACAGAAAGAGGTGGGACTATTCTTTTTCTATTAGAAAAGGACCAGATCGTAGTGGTGGATTCGCAATTTCCTGAGCAAAGCAAGCACCTGATCGATGCACTAAGAAAAGATCATAGCCAGCCATTTTCTATCCTGATCAATACCCATCACCATAGCGATCATACTGCTGGAAATATTTTTTTTAAAGGGCTGGTAACCCATGTACTTGCACATGAAAATTCTTTAAAGAATCAAAAAGCAGTAGCTATAGCCTCCAAATCGGAGGATAAACAATTATATCCTGACCAAACCTACAATACAGTTTTGGAAGAGAAAATGGGCCAGGAAAAGATCGCTTTGTATTACTATGGTACGGGTCATACCGACGGAGATAGTTTTGTACACCTGCAGCATGCCAATATTGTTCATTGTGGTGATCTGGTATTTAACCGTCGTCATCCCAATGTGGATCGTTCCGCAGGTGCCAATATGAAAAGCTGGATCAATGTATTGGATAAAGCGCTTAATAAATTCGATAATAAAACAACCTTTGTTTGCGGCCATGCTGGCCCTGGCTATGAAGTAACCGGCAAGGCAGATGATCTTCGTGCTTTCCAGGATTATCTTGGAAAAGTATTGCAGTTTGTAGATGGAGAAATAAAAGCGGGCAAGACCAAGGATGAGATCCTGAAAGCCACTATTATTCCCGGAGGAGAAGGTTGGAAAACAGAAGGTATCAGTCGGCCATTGAGCGCAGCTTATGAAGAAATAATTAGTAATTAATAATTATTAACTATTGATTACTTGCCCTGTTTCTCCGCAAGTAACAACCCCTCCAGCACATAATAAGTGATCGGACAGAAACTGGAATTCTTTAATGTCATCGGTTGTCTTTTGATCATGAAATCTTCATCGGTATAGGGGAATCTTCGGCAATCTGAGGGACGATCCTCATAGATACTGCAGAAATTATCAGCTCCAAGGAAAGGACAAGGTAAAGTTTTGGCCACATAGTCTCCTTCCTCATCTACCTTCAGATAGGTTTCAATGAATTCGCTTTCCCTTAATTGAAGCAAGCGGCTGATGCGTTTGACATCGGGGGTTTTGAAGCGGGGAGAAAAATTCTTGCAGCAGTTGGCACATTGCAGGCAATCGATTTTTGTGAATGCTTCTTCATGGAGTTCAGGCAATTTCTCCAACACATCATTCTTTTTGGCCCGATGCAGGTATATCTTGTAGAGTTTCTGACGCTCCCTTGACTTTTTCTCCCAGTTTTCAAGCACTTTTTTAGGTAAAAGCATGCTGCAAGTTAGCACCTTAAACGATTGGAGAAGGTTCCTGATTTTTGACAAGTTTTTTCTGCTTTTTTGCCTGTAAATTTGCGCCATCTTTCTAATAAGATCCCTCCGATATGAACCTGCTCCATCAACAAGCAAACGAATTCAGGTCAAGACATATAGGTCCCAATAAAAAGGATACAGCCGACATGCTGAATATCATCGGTGAAAAAAGTCTGGATGACCTTGTAAGTAAAACGGTTCCGGCTAATATCCGCATGGAAAAAGGACTTGATATTCCTTCTGCCATGAGTGAAAATGAATACCTGCAGCATATCAAGGAAATGTCGGTTAAGAATAAATTATTCAAGAATTATATAGGTCAGGGTTATTATGATACCATCGTGCCTTCAGTGATCCTTCGTACTGTTTTTGAAAACCCGGGATGGTATACACAGTACACGCCTTACCAGGCGGAGATCTCGCAGGGAAGACTGGAAAGTCTCCTGAATTTTCAAACCATGGTTTCCGACCTTACTGGTTTACCAATAGCCAATGCTTCTTTATTGGATGAAGCAACCGCCGCCGCTGAAGCCATGGCCATGTGTTTTAATCATCTGAACAAACAGGATCATATTGAGCGGCCAAAATTCTTTGTAGACAAAGAAGTGTTCCCCCAAACAAAAGATGTATTGCATACAAGGGCCAAACCCATCCAAATAGAAATAGTGGAAGGTGATTTTAATACGGCAACAATCGACAGCGATTATTTCGCTGCGATTGTTCAATACCCCAACGACAAAGGATCTATTGAAGACTATCGTGGATTTATTGAGAAAGTACATGCGGCTGGTGGCTTCGTGATCATGGCCACTGATCTGCTGGCACTTACTTTATTAACCTCTCCCGGCGAACTGGGAGCTGATGTAGCCCTTGGTTCCTCTCAGCGATTTGGTGTGCCTCTGGGTTATGGTGGTCCGCATGCGGCCTTCTTCTCTGTAAAAGATGAATTCAAAAGAGCCATACCCGGAAGGATCATTGGTATCAGTATTGATGCCCAGGGAAATCGTGCATTGAGAATGGCACTTCAAACAAGGGAACAACATATCAAGCGCGAGAAAGCCACGTCCAATATTTGCACTGCGCAGGCATTGCTGGCTAATATGGCTGCTATGTATGCGGTATGGTATGGTCCGGAAGGACTTAGGAACATTGCAAGAAGAGTGGCCCTGTTCACACAAACAGTGGCAGAAGCGATTCAGGATCGTGGATTTGAACTGGTATCAACCAATTTTTTCGATACGATTGTATTGAAAGTAAAAGATATAGCTGCTATTCGGGAAAAAGCGGTAAGACAACAGATCAATCTTCGCTATTTTAAAGAAAGCCTTATTGGAATATCCATTGATGAAGCTACAGAGGTGACGGATCTGTTTGACCTGATCAATTGTTTTGAGAATGATAAGGACCCGGTTGCATTCTCCATTGAACAGGATGCGGATTTAAGGCATATACCAGACAACCTAATAAGAACTTCACCATTCCTTACGCATTCCGTATTCAACTCACATCATAGCGAAAGCCAGATGATGCGTTATATAAAAATGCTGGAGAACAAGGATCTTTCGCTGAATACCTCTATGATCTCCCTGGGTTCCTGCACCATGAAATTAAATGCAGCCACTGAAATGATGCCATTGAGCTGGTCACATTGGAACCGGATACATCCTTTCGCTCCCGCGGATCAAACGGCAGGTTATCAATATATGGCCGATGAACTGAGCAAATATCTTTGCCAGATCACGGCTTTTGATGCATGCAGTCTGCAACCCAACAGCGGCGCGCAGGGAGAATATGCGGGACTGCTTACTATTCGTAATTATCATATTGCCAACGGCGATACGCATCGCGATGTGATGCTGATCCCTATTTCCGCACATGGTACCAATCCTGCTTCCGCGGTAATGGCAGGAATGAAAGTAGTAGTGGTGAAAGCACTCGAGAACGGATATATCGATGTGAATGATATGAAGGCAAAGGCCGAACAATACTCAAATAATTTAGCCGGTGTGATGATCACTTATCCAAGCACCTATGGTGTGTATGAGGAAACAGTGAAGGAGATCACTTCTATTATTCATCAGCACGGCGGACAGGTGTATATGGATGGTGCGAATATGAATGCACAGGTTGGATTAACCGCTCCGGGTTTGATCGGTGCCGATGTTTGTCATTTGAATTTGCATAAGACCTTCGCTATTCCACATGGTGGTGGCGGTCCCGGTATGGGTCCCATCTGTGTAAAATCACATCTGATCAAACATTTACCGGGTCACGTGAATGATGGTACTAACGGCGCTGTTTCTGCTGCACCTCTGGGTTCTGCTTCTATCCTGCTTATATCTTATGGTTATATCCGTTTGCTGGGCGCAGAAGGTGTAAAAGCCGCAACAGAATATGCCATACTCAATGCGAATTATATGAGGGCCCGATTGACTGGAGCCTACGATATTTTGTATACGAATGACAATGGACAATGTGCCCATGAATTCATTGTAGACCTGCGTCCGTTTAAAAAAACTGCGGAGATCGAAGCGGAAGATGTGGCCAAGCGATTGATCGATTATGGATTTCATGCGCCTACGATGAGTTTTCCTGTGGCGGGTACCATCATGATCGAGCCAACAGAAAGTGAAGCCAAGGGGGAGTTGGATCGTTTCTGTGACGCGATGTTATCTATTCGTGAGGAGATCAGACAAATTGAAGAAGGCAAGGCCGATAAAAAAGATAATCCCTTGAAGAACGCGCCACATACGCAGTTTGTGGTTACCGCTGATGAATGGAATCATATTTATTCAAGAAAAGAAGCGGCCTTCCCGCTGCATTATGTTACGCTGAATAAATTCTGGCCATCAGTAGCAAGAGTGAATAATACGTTTGGTGATCGTAATTTGATTTGTACCTGCGAGCCCACGGAGAGTTATATGCATGCGGAAGCTTGATAGGTTCCTCGCTTCACTCCGGAGATTTCAACGCAAAAGAAAACATACTCCCCTCCCCCGCCTCCGACTCGATCAGCAACCTGCTTTCATTCTTATGCAAAAACTCACGGCAAAGCATTAATCCCAGTCCGGTGCCGGTTTCATTTTTTGTTCCCTTCGTGGTATAAAACGCATTATCGTTTATCCTCGCCATTTGTTCAGCAGATATACCCGGACCGGAATCTTTCACGAATACTTCCACACAAGAGATCATATCGGAAGTTCCCACTATAATATTTCCTTTGTCGGGCGTAAACTTAATCGCGTTCGATAAAAGATTTCTGAATACGAGCCGGATCATTTGCTCATCGGCCCAGGCGATCACGGTTTCATCTTTCTGGCGGTGAATATTAATCTGTTTGTTCCTTATCTGTGGCATCAGTTGCTGAACCGTATCTTCCACGATCCGATTAATATCAATATGTGTGTAATGAATACTGGCAGTTGATGACATCTGCGACCTGGCCCATTCCAATAAATTTTCTACCAGTCCGGTGGAATAATGCAAATCGTTTTGAATTTCAGGCAATAAACTTTCCATCTCCTGCGCATTGTACCCCTTCTCTGCTAGTTGCTGAAACAAATTTCGGAGGGCATACATTGGGGCCTTTAGATCATGTGAAACAATAGAGAACATTTTATTTTTCACTCGGTCCAGCTCTCTAAGTTCTTCTGCCTGTTTTTGTAATAACAACGCATTTTGCTGTATCTCTAATTGCTGCTTTTCGATCTTAAGATTTTTCGCATGCAGGTTTCTGTTCTTTCTCATAAGCCGATACTGGTATCCCATATTTTCCTTCATGATCAGGTAAAGGGCATAGAAAATGAATATGATGGTCAGCACTTCATTGAGCAAGTAGATCATATCATCCAGTGGTACCGGGGGAAATGCTGATTGCCTTTTGATCAGGAACAATACAAAATAACTGATCATGGAAAAACTGATGGCAAATATCATCTGCCAGGTATCGCGCATAAAGAAAACGGAAAGTATGCCGCAGAGCACAAATGAAAGTTCAATGCCCAGGTCAATTCGATTCAGGTAAACCACACAGATCATCAATGGATAAAAAAGAAAATATCCATAAAATGCAGCTTCAAATCGCTGCCGGTGGTTCATGAATAAAACAAAAACGATGGTTGCGGCAGGCAAGAGGCTGATCAACCAATTTATGGAAGGAATAGTTGGATTAACAATGGCGCCATAAACAGGAAATAAAAATCCGGCGATCAGTTGAAGAAAACAAAGCTGATTGAAAATGGCCAGTTTGCTTTTTTCCAGTTCTTCCATTTGCTGATGAAATCCTATCGATCGAACAAATTCAATAAGTACTGAGGTTTTTTTTGTAAGATTAGCCAGTGGATTATTAAGCAGCAGGCTTTTAAAACGCGGAAATAATAACTGTCTGGCAGTAGAAGGTATTGGTATCATCAGGGCAGGGATTTAAAGCGAAAACTTACAATAAAAATCAAATACCGTAAATAGTTAAACTACGAAAATAAATACGCATAGATAAAACTTGACTTTCATCAATTGGTAGTTTATCCTCGTAATAATCCTAAAAAATAAAAAAGGGATACCCTGGTACCCCTTTTATTTTTAATTATTCTCTGTTATTAAAATCTCTTCCTGCCATTTCGATTCTCGCCACCATTTCCATTTCCTCCTCCATTACCACTATTTCCATTTCCTCTGTCATCAGCCCTTACATCCCTTCTTTCAAAATTTCGGTCAGGCTGTGGTCTTTCCTGCGCGGGTTGATTATTTCTATTGGGCTGAACCTGATCATTCCGGCGAAAATCACGGTTATCATTATTTCGTATATCAGGCTTTCTTTCAGGATTCACTACAACCGGATCCGGTCTCCTTTCAGGTTGCACCACTCTTGTTTCCCTGCGGTCACCACTAGAATTATCAATTCTTTGCCCACCATTACCAGGTTGTCTGTCGTTACCTCTAAAGCCACCATTATCAGGCCTTCTTTCTGGCTGTACTATTCTGGTGTCGCGTCGATCACCACCATTATTATCTACTCTTTGTCCGCCATTGCCTGGCTGTCTGTCGTTGTTTCTAAAACCACCATTATCTGGTCTTGCATCGCGATTCATGTCCCGGTTAGGCTGACGAAAACGATCATCATTATTTACGTTCGTATTATTTCCTCGGCCGTCATTATTTCCACGACTATCATTATTATTTCTGCGGAAACCATTATCATCCGCACGTCTTATATCATTTCCTCCTTGTCCATCGGTAGAACGATTTCTGAAGCCTGTATTATTACGATCATATCTTTCAAATTGACGTGGAGCATAATTATTCCTTTCAGAATTTCGGTTCACCTGCGGACGATAAAAAGACACTTCATTATTTCTGTAGAAGGTACGACCCGGAGAATAAGAATCGCGGAAACGAACCGGGCTGATTCGACCACAATATCTTTCTGCATCAATTCTGCGTGGACCAGAGCGATATCCATAACGATTGTATCCACCAAAATTGATATTGATCACCGTAGTGTTACTGATGATATTAATATTAGTACGCCGATCCACATAATAATCATATACCCTTGGTGAATAGACATATTGTCTTTGAACGAAACTCCAGTAGTCATTTGGCGGATTATAAGATCCGATATTAAAGTTCACC
>JAYTXP010000126.1:0-9249 GCA_043742885.1 Chitinophagaceae bacterium
GCTCATAACAACGTTTTATAAGGTCTCCCGTTACCAAACATCGCACAGCATCATGCACAAAAATGATACTGTTCTCTTCGGTCAGCATCAAGCCATTTCTCACAGATTCAAAACGAGTAGCGCCACCACTTGTGATTCGTATTCGATTATTATTCAAATCCAAATCAAAGGCTAATTCATTATTAATTTCTGGTAATACAAGAATTAATTCCATGTCTGAATAGGCATTCAGAAACGCTTCAATAGTATGTTGCAGAATAGGTTTTCCTGCCAGCATCAGAAACTGTTTGGGTAAGGTCGTTCCCATTCTGGTACCGCTACCTCCGGCTACTATGATGGCGTATTTTTTCATTTATTGATATATCCCGATCTCATTTAAACCCTTACTATTTTTAATGGCGCGGTACATCCCTGCGCTGTTGAAGATCATTTCTCCATTTCCCATGGCGTCCACCCCGATAATACCTCCCTCGCCATCTATCTTAAGCAACTTGTCATGCACCACAAAATGCATGGCTTCTTTTAAAGAATAGCCTTTGTATTCCATCAGGCAGCTAACATCATATGCTGTTACGGCCCTCATAAATGGTTCCCCATGACCGGTACAACTAATGGCGCAGGTGCGATTGTTAGCATAAGTTCCGGCTCCGATCAAAGGACTATCGCCAATGCGTCCAAACGCTTTGTTAGTCATGCCTCCGGTACTGGTTGCAGCGGCAAGATTCCCACTAGCATCACAGGCCACCGCTCCAACAGTTCCCATTTTTTTCGCGGGGTCCTCATCATTATGATCCATAACCGTTGAAAGGGTTCCCTGCAATTTTTTCCATTGATCATATCGCTGCTGAGAAAAAAAATAATCATCTTTCTCTATTTGGATATCGTGCAATTTCCCGAACTCAACGGCTCCTTCACCCATTAGCAAAACATGTTCGCTTTTGGTCATTACCAGGTAGGCCAGATCAATAGGATTTTTTACATTTCGAATAGAAGCCACAGCTCCTGCTTTAAGATCTTTTCCATCCATCAGTGCAGCATCCATTTCCTGTCGGCCTGTACTATTGAATACAGCACCTTTGCCAGCATTAAAAAGAATATTATCCTCCAATGCGCGCACGGCAACTTTAACCGCTTCTATCGCATGGCCACCAGATTTCAGAACCTGATAACCCCGATCCAATGAGGTCTGCAGGGCTTCCCGATAGGCAGCCTCCATTTCAGGTTTCATGCTGCTTCGGAGGATGGTGCCCGCACCTCCATGAATAACCAGTGTAATATCTGCCATAGAATTAATTAAGATAAAAGCAATTCGCATTCAATCAGTAATTTATCTCTGGAAACAGAGACCGTACCTACTTCTTCACACACAAGTCCGCCGGCAATATTGGCCATCTCGGCCATCAGGTGAACATTTCGGGTAGCTGCATAAACCAATGAGGCTACTGCGATCACCGTATCGCCGGCTCCGGATACATCGGCTATATTTCTAAGATGAGAAGGAATAATGCTGGCCCTTGCATTCTCCTGGTAGAATACTCCTTTCTCAGAAAGAGTGATAAAGGAAATGGCATGGGAAAGTTCTTTATGAAGTGATGCATGGATCTGTTCGAGGTCAGATCTCACTGGATCAATCAACAAAAGATTCAATGCTTCTTTAACTTCTTTTAAATTGGGCTTGAAAATATCTACTTCTTTGTAGTTGAAAAAATTCTTTCTCTTTGGATCAACCGCAGTAAGAACACCAGATTCCTTGCAAAGCGTAATAACTTTTTTGATCAATGAAGGGGTTAGTACACCTTTATCATAATCTTCAAATATGATTATGTTGGGATCTTCCTTTGAAATAAAATCACTTACACTATTGAATAATTGTTCTTCTTCTAATTCATTAAGATCATCAGTGATCTCCGCATCCAGGCGCATCATTTGCTGATTACGACTAATGATACGTGTTTTGCTGGTAGTGGTGCGGTGTATGCTTTTTACCAGGTAACTGGTATCAATCTGACTGGTCTCAAAAAGATCGGTAAGGAGGTCCGCTTCGGAATCATTGCCGGTAACAGAAAGTATACTTACCCTGGCTCCCAATGACTGGCAGTTCCAGGCTACATTTCCGGCTCCACCAATTCGATATTCTTTTTTGTTCAGCGAAACAACCGGAACAGGAGCCTCCGGTGAGATCCTCTCCACCTTGCCCCACATATAGGTGTCCAGCATAACATCTCCTATCACTCCCACTCGAAGGGAAGGGAAAGAGCTGAACAGTTTTTTAAAATCTGTCATGTGGCAAAATTCGTGAATTATTCCTTTGCCTTACTAACCGCAATGAAATAAAGAGGAATACCCAGTAATACGATCCCCAAACCTATTCCGGCATAGAGCGGCTTCATAATTATGAGGAATACGCAGAAAATGACAGCCAGCAATACATAGATAGCTGGAAGCAGAGGATATCCAAAGGCTTTATAAGGTCGTTCCAGTTCTGGCCTTTTCTTTCGAAGAATAAATATCCCGATAATAGTTAGCGCATAAAATATCACCACCACAAAGGCGATCATATCCAGCAGGTCACCATATTTACCACTCAGACAAAGAATGGCGGCCACCAGACACTGTAACCAAAGCGCATATTCAGGAACAGAGAACTTATTAAGTGTTCCGGCTTTTTTAAAGAACAAACCATCGTTGGCCATAGTATAATAAACCCGGGCCCCAGCCAGAATCAATCCATTATTACAGCCGAAAGTGGATACCATGATCAGCGCAGCGATCACATAAGTACCCATATCCCCAAAAATTCCGTTAGCAGCTACAACCGCTACCCTGTCCTGTTTGGCAAATGCTATCTCATTTAATGGAAGCACACTTATATACATCAGATTAGTAAGTACATAAATGATAGTTACGATCAATGTTCCAAAGAAAAGACTAAGGCCAATATTTTTTTTTGGATTTTTTATTTCGCCTGCAATGAATGTCACATTGTTCCATGCATCACTGCTGAATATACTTCCTGTCATTGAGGCGGCGATGGCACCAACCGCAGCAACAGGAACAAGGCTGGTAAAAACATCTGCTGAAGGATGGGCCATCATGGTCCATGCATTCGACCAGTTTGCATGCCATATATCTGCTTTTGCTCCGATCAGAAATCCAAAAAGGATTAGTCCAAAAAGTGCCAACAATTTTGCAATGGTAAAACTGGTCTGTATCAGCTTTCCGCCCTTAATACCTTTTGTATTTATATAAGTAAGCAATATGATAAGCGCAATGGAAACCAATTGCGCGATATATATCTTAAATGATCCCATTTGAAGAATGATATTATCATCCGTCATTTCAAGCGGGTGAAAAAAATATCCCGCGAATTTAGAGAAGGCTACACCTACTGCGGCAATAGTAGCTGTTTGTATCACAGCGAAAAAACTCCAGCCATAAAGAAAGCCGGTGAAAGAATTGTAGGCCTCTTTAAGATATACATATTGGCCACCCGCTTTTGGAAACATAGCGCTTAATTCACCATAACTCACGGCAGCTGTAATGGTCATAAATCCAGTGATTAGCCATACAGCGATCAGCCATCCGGCGCTGCCCACATTACGGGTGATATCGGCGCTCACAATAAAGATACCTGAGCCGATCATTGATCCGGCAACGATCATAGTGGCGTCAAATAATCCTAATGATTGTTTGAAATGGGGCGTCTGTTCCTGGGACATATGTTATTGGTTTGTCACCCAAGATAAGAAAAGATATTCTCAAGACTAGCACCCGGATTATTTCTTTCTGTAAAGCTGATTTAGCCCTTTTATCACATCAGACGTGATATTGTAAACGGAATCCTTATAGTAAAAAAGCCCCTGCTCGTAGGAGACGATATAGGAGAAGTTATGATCTTTATTATAATCCTTAAGAAAGGATTCGATCTTATTTTTAATTTCGTTCTGACGCTGCCCCATATAGTTATTATATTCCAGATCCAGTTGCGCCTTTCTTGCTTTTATATCATCATCTAATCTTTTGATCTCTTCGGTGGCGGAATCTGATTGAGCCTGTGAAAGTGAACCACCTCTTGCAAGATTTTGAAAATAAAGATAGCGCTGCTGAAACTTGCGTGATAATCTATCCAGCTCTGTATTATTCTCTTCTTCTTTTTTTGCCAGGTCCGTTTTAACTTCTTTCACCATTTCGAAATTCGCGGCAATAGAATCCATTTCAAAATATGCCATTCGAAATTCACTGTTATGATCAAAATGACTTTCAGGGCGGGGACCATCGGTTTTTGGGTTGCGATGGCTAAAATGTATAAACAGCAAATACCCGATCAGCACTGTGAGTAATCCGTTCCAGATCAGTAAGCTATTTTTTATTCGGTCCATTATTGCAAAATAAGCATGAATAGAGCCGTAAATATAGGGATTCGGGGACTTTATGAATCCATTAACTAACTAATAATCTTTCAAAACAACTTGGCTCATTTTACCAATGAAAACAAAAAAAAGAGCAGGTGGCCTGCTCTTTGAAACGATATTTAAAAATATTCTTATTCCTCTTCGTCGAAAGCCATGGCTTCGCGGGAAGTTTGAAGGAGTTCGTATTCTTCCTTGCTGCCTACGATCATGTTTTCGAAATCGCGAAGACCTGTTCCTGCAGGGATCGGATGACCAGTGATCACATTCTCCTTCAGACCAAGCATCATATCTGTCTTGCCATTGATGGCTGCGGAAGAAAGCACCTTGGTCGTTTCCTGGAATGAAGCGGCGGAGATCCAGCTCTGCACACCCAGTGAAGCTTTGGTGATACCTAATAATGTCGGTGAAGACGTTGCAGGTTTCGCATCACGGTATTCAACCAGTTTTTTATCATTACGACGAAGGATTGAATTCTCCTCTCTTACTTCACGAAGGGTAACGATCTGACCGGCGCGCATTTTTGTGCTCTCACCAATTTCGTTTACTACCTTCTTATCATAGATATAATCGTTCTCTTCTACGAAATCAAATTTGTCAACCAGGTCATCTTCCAGAAATCTTGTATCACCCGGATCTACCACATTCACTTTACGCATCATCTGCCGAACGATGGTTTCGATGTGTTTATCATTGATTTTCACACCCTGCAAACGATAAACTTCCTGGATCTCATTCACTACATACTCTTGTACTGCAAATGGACCTTTGATAGAAAGAATATCAAATGGAGCAGTCTGTCCATCACTCAATGAAGCACCCGCTTTTACGAAGTCGCCATCCTGCGCAAGGATCTGCCTTGTAAGCGGAACCAGATATTTCTTCTGTACTCCGTCTTTCGCTTCGATAATGATCTCACGGTTACCACGTTTGATGGCTCCCATTACAACAACACCATCGATCTCAGTTACCACAGCAGGATTACTTGGGTTCCTTGCTTCGAAAAGTTCGGTTACCCTTGGAAGACCTCCGGTGATATCTCTCAGTTTTCCGAGTACCCTTGGAATCTTCACTATAACCTGTCCCGCCTTCACATCATCAGCTTCTTCAATAATGATATGTGAGCCTGTAGGAAGGTTATAAGATTTGCTATCCTTAGTGCCATTAACAATAATAGAAGGAATCTTGGTCTTGTCTTTGGTTTCAATAACTACTTTCTCGCGGTGACCAGTTTGCTCATCCGACTCTTCACGGTAAGTAATACCATCAAGAACATTATCGAATTTCACTTTACCATCGATCTCGGCCATAATAACGTTGTTGAACGGATCCCATGTGCAAAGAATATCTCCTTTGCTCACTTTCTGACCATCCTTCACATTCAGGGTCGCACCATAAGTAATATTATTTGTGATCAGCAGGCGATCATTCTTGGTATCAATGATACGAACTTCACCAGTACGGCCAATGACCACAGGTGATTTTTCGCCAGCATTATTTGCTACCAGTACGGTACGTAATCCATCGAACTGAATAGTACCATCGAATTTCGCGAGCAAGGTAGATTCTACAGATGCCGATCCTGCCGCACCACCCACGTGGAAGGTACGAAGGGTAAGCTGTGTACCTGGTTCACCAATGGACTGTGCCGCGATGATACCAACTGCATCTCCTTTCTGAGCGATATTGCCTGAAGCAAGGTTCTTACCATAACATTTCACGCACACACCACGTTTGCTTTCGCAGGTAAGTACTGAGCGGATCTCTACGGTTTCAATTCCTGCATCTTCAATTTTCTTAGATAGTTCGGTAGTGATCTCTTCACCGGCACCAACAAGCAGATTATCTGTGATCGGTTCGTACACATCATGCAATGATGTACGACCTGCGATCCTGTCGTTCAGTGGTTCGATGACGTCTTCGTTATCTTTCAATGCAGAGGTCGCAATACCGCGAAGTGTTCCGCAATCTGTTTCTGTGATCACCACATCCTGGGCTACATCCACCAATCGGCGTGTCAGGTAACCGGCATCAGCCGTTTTCAGGGCTGTATCCGCAAGCCCTTTACGCGCACCGTGTGTAGAGATGAAATAGTCCAATACGTTCAGCCCATCTTTAAAATTTGAAAGGATCGGGTTCTCGATGATCTCAGAACCTGTAGAGCCGGATTTTCTTGGTTTAGCCATCAATCCCCTGATACCTGCCAGCTGTTTGATCTGTTGCTTAGAACCACGTGCTCCGGAATCTAGCATCATATATACAGAATTGAAACCCTGTTTATCATTGGCCAATTCACGGATCAGTGTTTCTGTAATTTTTGTATCTACACGGCTCCAGATATCCACGATCTGATTATATCGTTCGTTGTTTGTGATCAAACCCATATTGTAGCTGTCCCAAACTTCATCTACTTCTACTTTCGCATTGTCCAGCATTTCTTCCTTCACCACAGGGATGATCAGATCACTAATGTTGAACGACAATCCACCCTGGAAGGCTGTACGGAATCCAAGTGTTTTGATATCATCAAGGAACTTTGCGGTTTTAGGAACATTCGTAATACGAATGATATCACCAATGATCTCACGCAAATTCTTTTTTGTAAGCAGAGAATTCACGAAACCAACTTCGGCAGGTACATTCTGATTGAATATAACACGCCCTACAGTTGTCTCGATCAATTTATGTTCAAGAAGACCATCCGAGTTGCGGATGTTTGCTTTCACTTTGATCCACGCATGAAGATCTACTACACGCTCATTATAAGCAATGATCACTTCTTCTGCAGAATAGAAGATCTTGCCTTCACCTCTTACGATCTCTGTCTCAGTGGTCTTCTTACCTTTTGTGATATAATATAAACCCAATACCATGTCCTGTGAAGGAAGCGTAATTGGCGTTCCGTTCTGCGGATTCAGGATATTATGAGAGGCCAGCATCAGCAATTGGGCTTCCAGAACAGCCGCATGCGCCAAAGGCACGTGCACCGCCATCTGGTCACCATCGAAGTCGGCGTTGAAGGCCGTACATACCAATGGGTGAAGCTGAATCGCTTTTCCTTCGATCAGTTTAGGCTGGAATGCCTGAATAGAAAGACGGTGAAGTGTTGGAGCACGGTTAAGCATGATCGGGTGTCCTTTCAAAATATTTTCAAGGATATCCCATACCACGGCTTCTTTTTTATCAACGAGTTTTCTCGCAGATTTGACCGTTTTTACTATACCTCTTTCGATTAGTTTACGAATGATGAATGGCTTGAATAATTCTGCCGCCATATCTTTTGGAAGACCACACTCATGAAGTTTCAATTCAGGACCTACCACGATAACAGAACGACCAGAATAGTCTACCCTTTTACCTAGAAGGTTCTGACGGAAACGACCTTGCTTTCCTTTCAATACATCACTCAATGATTTTAGCGCGCGTCCACCTTCTGCTTTCACCGCATTTGATTTACGGCTATTGTCGAACAATGAATCCACGGCTTCCTGCAACATTCTTTTTTCGTTACGCAGGATCACTTCCGGAGCTTTGATCTCCAGCAATCGCTTCAAACGATTGTTACGGATGATCACGCGACGATAAAGATCATTCAGATCTGATGAAGCGAAACGACCACCATCCAGAGGAACAAGCGGACGAAGTTCAGGTGGAATAACGGGGATATATTGCATTACCATCCACTCCGGACGGTTTGTAATTCTTGTATTCGCATCGCGGAAAGATTCCACCACACTCAAGCGTTTCAGCGCATCGGCCTTACGCTGCTGAGAAGTCTCGGTAGCGGCAGTGTTACGCAGGTCAAAGGAAAGCTGATCAAGATCGATACGTGCAAGCATATCATGTACTGCTTCAGCACCCATCTTAGCTATAAACTTATTCGGATCATCATCTGGCAGATACTGATTATCCTTAGGAAGAGTTTCGAGAATATCAAGATATTCTTCCTCCGTTAGCAGATCACCATAATTCTGTCCTTTATCAACGCGAGTACCTGACTGAATCACGACATACCTTTCATAATATACGATGGTCTCCAATTTTTTAGAGCTTACGCCAAGCAGATAACCGATCTTATTGGGTAATGATTTGAAATACCAGATATGTACAACTGGAACAACCAGTTTAATGTGGCCCATTCTTTCACGACGAACTTTCTTCTCTGTAACTTCCACACCACAACGGTCGCAAACAATACCCTTATAGCGAATACGCTTGTACTTACCGCATGCACACTCATAATCCTTAACCGGACCGAAGATCCTTTCGCAAAACAAACCATCTCTTTCAGGTTTGTAAGTACGATAGTTGATCGTTTCTGGTTTCAGAATTTCTCCATAGCTTCTCTCAAGAATATTATCCGGAGAGGCCAATCCAATCGTGATCTGCGAAAAACCTGGTTTAGGACGATTTTCTTTTTTGATAGACATATTTATGAGCTTTTATCTGCTAGCAACAGGCAATTATCCTGAAGCCCTTAGTTTTTAATGTTTAAACATTTCAATAAGCTCGCAGCTCGAAGCTCGCAGCTCAAAGCTGTTTACTCAAATTTCAAATCCAGACCCAATCCTCTCAGTTCATGAACCAATACATTGAATGATTCAGGAACGCCAGGTCTTGGTACATTGTCACCTTTAACAATGGCCTCATAGGTTTTGGCGCGACCAATGATATCATCCGATTTAATAGTAAGCAATTCCTGCAGGATATTAGAGGCACCGTATGCTTCAAGGGCCCAAACCTCCATCTCACCAAAACGCTGTCCACCAAACTGCGCTTTACCACCCAGCGGTTGCTGAGTAATGAGACTGTATGGACCGATGGAACGGGCATGCATCTT
>JAYTXP010000127.1:0-10715 GCA_043742885.1 Chitinophagaceae bacterium
CGAAACTTTCAAATGAGCATTTGGCATTCCTACCTGGGCCAATAATTTATTTACTCTGGTTTCCAGACTTTTCACCTGCTCTTTTCTTCCAGAAGATAATCGCATCGCAAGTTCCCTGGCCAATTTTATAAGTAGAAGTTCTTCTTTTTCAAGCATGACCAACCTCCCAGCGATATCACTTACGTTTTGAAGTTTTGCTCCAAGTTCTTCTTTGACACTTAATAATTCTTCGGTGGTTCTTACACCATGCTTTTTCATCAGTTTATACCCTAATGATATTCTTTCATTCAATTCTTCCAGCTGGACCGGATCAAACTGCACCTCATGGCCCAATTGTTCAATCCCTGAGGAGATATCCTGCAATTCAACCTGAGTTGATCGAAGTCTTTCAATAAGTGAATTCAATTCCGGGTGAAGTGGCGCATATACATTCAATTGCAGAAGAATAATTTTTAGTTGCTGCACCAGGGGTGTTTCACCTTCCTGTAATTCAATACTGGCCCTATTAAGCGCCTTACTGATCTCCTCTGAATTATTCAGCAGTTTCATTTCCGCATCAGCCAGTTCCAGCTCCTGTTTCTGAAATCCCGCTTCATTCAATTCATCAAACTGAAACTGGAAATAATCCATTTCCTTTTCCAGTTGAAGCTTCTGCTCTCTCAGATTGGTCACTTCAGTTCTTACCCGTTCCCAATTTTTAAAAGCTTTATTATATTCTTCCAGCAAGGGAAATTGTCTGGCCAGCGCATCAAGCACATCCAGCTGAAAATCTTTTCTTGCCAGGTTCAGTGTATCAAATTGCTGATGAAGATCGACCAGCAGAGAACTTAATTCCTGCAGCTGATTCAGGTTTACAGGCGTATCATTAATAAATGCGCGACTTTTTCCATTGATTCCGATCTCCCGGCGTATTACTATCTCTTCCGATATATCCAGCTCATTCGCTTCAAAAAAATCTTCTATCGATCTTTTGCCTTCATATAAAAACAATCCTTCCACCACCAATTTCTTTGCTTTATTCACCAGCACCGCAGTGTCTGCTCTCTCTCCAAGGATCAACCCCAGCGCTCCTATAATGATAGATTTGCCCGCACCTGTTTCTCCCGTGATCGCATTCATTCTTGGGACAAACACAATATCCAGTTCATCAATAATAGCATAATTCTGTATGGTCAGTTTCTTAAGCACAGGGCAATTTAAAATAAAATGGGTACCTCAAATAAAAAAGCTGCCGGGAAAACCCGGCAGCTCCTGAAAATATTCGAATAAAATTTATTTCAATTCCACTTTGGCGTTCAGTTCGTCGTCAACCAGGATTCTTCCGCAGTTTTCGCAGATTATTACTTTTTTATGCTGGCGGATCTCACTTTGCTTCTGTGGTGGGATCGCATTAAAGCAACCACCGCAGGCATCTCTTTCTACCGGCACCACGGCTAAACCGTTGCGGTAAGAACGACGGATCTTATCATAGCTAGCCAGAAGGCGCTCATCAACATGTCCGCGAGCATCTGAAGCCTGTTTAGCATATTGCTTTTCTTCCTTTTCATTAGCGGTGATGATCTTACCCAGTTCACTTTTTTTCGTACTCAGCACGCCATCTTTTGTATCGATGATCTTTTTCGCTTTCTCCAGATTTATTGCTTTTTCTGCGATCTCTTCAGTAGCGTCTTTAATATGTTTTTCAGCCAGCTTTACTTCCAGCTGCTGCATTTCGATCTCTTTATTGATCGCTTCGAACTCGCGGTTGTTCTTTACGTTGGTACTTTGCTTTTCGTACTTGCTTTCCATCGCTTCGGCTTCCTTAATGGCGTTCTTACGTTGTTCAATAAATTCAGAAACGCCATTGATCTCTTCTTCAATACGGTTCTTACGAGCAGTAAGACCCAAGATCTCATCTTCGAGGTCGGCCACTTCCATTGGAAGTTCACCTTTCAGAATCTTCAATTCATCCATCTTGCTTTCAATTTTCTGCAGGGTCAGCAAAGAGGTGAGTTTTTCTTCCACCGAAAATTCTTTTACCTGGGGCATATTATGCTTGATTTTTAATGAATAGGACGCTTTAAAAATAGTGAACGGGATTGGTCCGAATTCTTGTTTTAAGGACGGCAAAGGTAGGGAATTTTTGGGCCAATTCATCCCTTAGCAGGTCAATTGTATACTGTTCGCTCTCATAATGCCCTATATCACAAAGCAGGACCCGGCCATCAGCATCAAAAAACTCATGATATTTCAGATCCGCCGTAATAAATGCATCGGCGCCAGCAGCTAATGCCTTGTTAATCAATAAACCACCTGCCCCGCCACAGATTGCCAGTTTCTTAATCGCTCGCTCTTGAATTGCAGTATGCCGGATCATAGCCAGGCCAAACAATTGTTTTAGCTTTTGCAGGAAATCCGGACCAGGAATGGCTACCTCAAGTTCCCCCAGCATACCTGACCCAATACGATCATCCGCACTGGCCAGGTCTACTATATCAAAAGCAACCTCTTCATATGGGTGAACTGATCGAAGAGCAGCAATAATTTTTCCCTGAAGATGTGAAGGGAAAACAGCCTCGATCCGATATTCATTTTCCAAATGTCTTTCTCCGACACTGCCAACAAATGGATTAGCCCCCGTTTCTGCTTTGAAACTGCCCTCTCCCGATGTATTGAAACTGCATTCGCTGTAATTACCCACCTGCCCGGCACCCGCATTAAAAACAGCCTGCCGAACTTTTTCAGCGTGATCCACAGGTACAAAAAAATATAATTTTTTCATCGTGCCTGCTCGTATTGAGAGAACTTCTCGCTGGCGGAGATCGAATAAGTCAGCGATCCTTCCATTAACCCCATGCATTACATTATCGAGATTTGTATGAATAGCATATATGGCAATATCATTTTTGATAGCACGAATCAATACTCTCTCCACATAATTTTTTCCCGTTATTTTTTTTATCCCACTGAAAACTATCGGATGATGCGATACGATCAGGTTAGCTTTTTTCTGAATAGCCTCTTCAATCACTTCCTCTGTTGTATCCAGCGAACAAATGATTCCGGTGCATTCCATATCCGGCTCTCCAGTAATCAATCCTGCATTATCATATGACTCTTGCAGGGAGCTGGGCGCAAACGCCTCCAGATGAGCCATTATTTCAGCGATCTTCATTGCGGAAAGATAATGAAACTCGCTTCCTGATTTGTAAATTTGAATATTGTAATTAAGTCGTAAAAAATGACCTGCTGACAAAAGGAGTGTGGAGAAAATATTTGACCCGCCACTTGCTTATAAGCATTTCTTTTGTACCTTAAATCCCCACCTTAACCCTTTGGATATACTGGTCCATTTTTTTTCTTTAAAATAAGACTATGCTCAAACGAACCATGGGGCTTTCACTTTTAGGATTACTGGTCATTACCGGTCTTGCAGGAAGGTTGACCAACAATTCTCTGACTAAACCAGAACGGAAAAAGGCATTGGCGATGATGAAAGAGACACGCACCGACCTGCTTACCCAGATCAGCGATCTTACTAATAAACAATTGCTTTTCAGAATATCAAAAAAGAAAAAAAATATCCGGGAATACATTGTGCATATTGCCGGATCAGAGAAAAAATTATGGGATCTTCTTGAACAGGCAATGAAAACACCTTCCAGTCCCGCCCGCAGAGCAGAGGTATTATTGTCTGATGATGAAATGATAAAAAATGTGGAAGACACAACAGAGAACGGTATTGCATATGATCCGTTTCTGGATGTTCGTCGTATATACCATAGTTATCATGATGCGCTGGAAGACTTTAAAAAGCAACGATTAGATCATATCCGTTATCTGCGAACAAGTACCGGAGATCTTCGTCATCATGTGGTCAGACTTTCATTTGGCACAATAGATTGCTATCAACTCTGCCTGTTGATCGCAGCACATGCGAACCGGCACACGCAGAATATTCGCGAGATCATGGAAGATCCTTCCTTTCCGGAATAATTAAGCTATTTACTAATGATCTTTTCAATGGAAAATAATTTCCCATTGGTTGTCATTCCCTCAACGACTACCCGGAATTTCTTTGTACGGTCATTATTGTAAAATGAAAATGGCAGTACCGGGTCAACATAATTACAGAAAATATCGGGGCGCCAATCCAGTGTAATACGGCTATCCGTTTTTGCATCCTGGTTCACATGATAATCAGGAGCATAAAATTCCCTTGTGATTGAATAGCCATCATAATATCCAAAATTTACGGGGCCTTTAGATAGGTAGTCAGTTCCTGTTTTGGTATATATGGCCAGGGCACCGCCCGGCGCATTCCCATTACTTGCAACAAAATTTGGAAACACTTTCACCAACGCGATCTGATTGGCAGGAATTGCGGCAATAAAACTTGCATCAGTTTCCACTTCATCCAGAAACAATAACATAGTAAAAGCGCCCATGCCACTGATGCTGGCCACCTGCCTGTATTGCAAACTATAATCAGCTCCATCCTTATTCACTACCAACCCATTTACCCTTGATTGCAAATACTCAAAAATATTAGGATAATTTTCTGCTTCATTGCTGTTTACCAGGTCAATCGATTTTTCTGTAGGTCCACTGAATGCTCCTTTTGTATACTTTTCTTCCAATTCCTGCAATGGCGTTTTCCTCACTGATTTCACTGTTACATTTTCCAGCATCTTTCCATTTGCTCTCTGGATCTCATCCAGATCATTAGCAAAAACATTAAGCGGTCCGGGTGCAGGATCACTGAACCATTCTGTACCTGCAGGAGAAATAGAAAAAAGCCGTCCAAGCGAATCTTTACTCATTACAATATCCAGGTATTCACTTTTCTTTCCCTTGATATCAGAATAGATCAAACGGTTTCTTCCATAAAAAACCAGTGAGTCAACAATAAAATTGCCTTTACTATCTGTTTTGATAAGTTGTGTTATTCTTTTTTTGGAAGCATCATAGACCATTACCATCAATGGATGATCGGCAAATGGACGTTTAGTTCCCCTTATCAGTGCTTTCCCTTCCAGCTGAATGAATGCCGAAGCCGGAGTGGTTATTTTTCTGCGTGGCTCATTTAAAATTTTGGTCCACTTGAAACGGCGCCATCCATTTGTCATCATCAACAGGTCGAGTGCAGTATTGGAAGAATCAGAATTATTTCGCAGGTACCAGGCGGGATCATTGATATATCCCGGCAGATCGGCGCTGATAAGCAGGCGGGAGTAAATATTATTTTTTCTGAAACTCCCTTCATCAAAATCTGCATCAGTTACTGAAACAGAGAAACTACCCTGCACGGTATCTTTTAATTTTAAAAGAAAATGATTCCTGGCCCTTGCCTTTGTATCAAGTGTATCAAATATCAATTCTCCTTTCAGAAAATATTCCTGGTTATTGACAAAGCAAAGTCTTTCGGCCAATGGCAATCCATCCTTATTAAAAACAGTGATCTGCATTATACCTGAAGGAAGTGAACTGGTATTAATCACTCCTTGTAATTCCTCTTTTCCCTCCGCCAGATTCATCCGGAAAACCGGGTGATGTTGCATTTGTCCAATTATAAATGCAGCGCGAAGAGCCGGGTCTCCATTATTCTGATCTATCTCAAAAAAATGACCTTGGGGATGCGGTAAAAGTGAAAATAAAATTCCCTTTTCAGTAGCAGCAGGTAATTTAAAATGGCTGGTATCTATAATTGCCTGGTAGGCATTGCCATGCTGTGGTGTACACTCGAAATATCCAAGTCCATCATGAAAAGTTTCAAACGTTGTTAGTTCATTGCCCTTATCATCTACAATCCTTCCTTTTTTTGAAACAGGCTGGCCATTCTGATCGGTGATACGAAAAGCAATAGAATTATTTTTGCCCTCAATGAAGTTTCCTGATTCAGGGAAAAATTCCATTCGTATGAAAGAGCTTCCGTGAGTTGAATTTAAGCTGGCCTTACCATGGGCAAATATTTTTTGCCGAAAAATAAATTCCGGATTATTTTCTATCATCCGGGCGCTGTAAGCCGTTATTAAATAATTTTCGCTGCTAATTGAATCAGGTAATTCAAAATTGCCACGGGATGTGCCGGCAATAATTGGAAGTATTTTTCTTTGCATCATTTTTCCCTGCTGATTATAAATTTCAGCATAAAATGAGGTACTGATCGTATCGGGAAGCTGATCGGAGGCGAGATAGGCCTTGAACCAAATGGTTTCACCAGCCAGGTATACATCGCGATCAAAATGAATATGAATTTTCTCAATGGCAGCGCTTGCAGATAGGTTATTCAGCACCTGTTCAGGCTGTTGTGCATTGATATACAAGCCTGGTAATAATAAAAGAAATAACAATGTTTTCATGCCGGCTGTAAACTTACAGAAAGCTTGCATCTGAAAATAAATTTATGTAATTTACATACATGTACCGCAGAACAAAGACCCTAGTAACCTTTCTATGCCTTATACTACTGGCAGGAAGTTGTAAGAAAGCTGTGCAAAACTACCAGGAAGATCTGGTTATTAAAGCCATGACCGATGGGCAATGGAAAATAACCGCTTTCACTCTGAATGGTAATAATATCACCCCCGATTATACTAATTATCGTTTCAAGTATTATAGTGATAAGACTGTAGACGCAATCAATAATGGCAGCCTGGAAAAAAAAGGCAATTGGGATGGAAATGCGACAAACATGACCACCTCTGCCAATTTTAATGCAGCCATCTATCCGCTTAACCTGATCAACGGTAGCTGGACCATCACGAGAAATAGCTGGACCTATGTTGAAGCTTATCAGAATGGGACCGATTCAAAAACTATGAGACTGGATAAACAATAGTCCATTTCTCTGGTCAGAGGTCCGATATGGTATTCTTCAAGAATATTTCTACCTTTGTACCGCCGATGATAAACACGACCCTCCGAAAGCACACGTGCATGCTATTGCCATGCCTGTTAGGGTTTTTTTTATCCTATGGGCAAGCACCTGTTGCTAATTTTAGCGCTAACCCCTTACAGGGTTGCGTTCCTGTAATTGTTAGTTTTACTGACAACTCTACTGGTAATGCAACCAGTTGGAGTTGGAATTTTGGTAATGGAAACACCTCTTCTCTGCGTAATCCGGTTACCACTTATCTTATTCCCGGCTCATACACTATTACGCTTACGGTTTTCAATGCCTCTGGGTCTAATACCCTTACTAAGTCCCAGTATATCGTTATAAATGATAATCCAATAGCTGATTTTGCTGCCAGTAATACCAATGGTTGTTATCCCCTATATACCCAATTCACCGACCTTTCTACTGCGGGTGCAGGGAATACTAACGTGAGCTGGCAATGGGATTTTGGAGATGGAGGAACATCAGTGCTTCAGAATCCGGTACATGCATTTACCGTTCCTGGAACCTACTCTGTATCACTTATTGTAACAAATAATAAAGGCTGTTTAAAGGTAAAGACAAGGACCAATCTTGTAACTGTTGCGCAAGGTGTGGATGCACAATTCACCCATACAAATCCAACTGTATGTCATGCTCCTGCCACCATCGTATTTACAAATAATTCAACAGGTCCTGGAACACTTAACTATGCCTGGGACTTTGGAGATGCCGGCACTTCTGCACTGGCCAACCCTACCCATACTTATAATACAAATGGCATTTTTATTCCCCGGCTGGTGGTTACCTCAACCGCAGGATGCGTTGATACTACCTATGGAAATCCGATAGCTGTTGGAGCAAACACCACCAACTTCAGTTTTCCCACAAATATTTGCGCAGGTGATACTGCAAGGTTCAACAATACATCCACTCCCGTACCGGCCTCATCTACCTGGGATTTTGGCGATGGTGGGACGGCTACCGGACTTAATGCTGTACATGTCTATGCAATTTCAGGACCCTTAACTGTAAAACTTACCAATACCTATTCTTCCTGTATTGATTCTATTACTCATGTAGTGAATGTGGTTGCAAGGCCGATAGCCGATTTCTCTGCCCCGATTACTAAAGCATGTAAACCACCGTTGACTGTAAATTTTGATGATATCACCATCCCTGCTGCGGTTAACTGGCAATGGGATTTTGGAGACGGTTTCACTTCCGCGGTGCAAAATCCAATTCATACCTATTCTGCCAATGGCTTGTATAATGTCCGATTGATCGTGACCAATGCCTCAGGATGTAAGGATACCATTGTAAAAAACAATTTTATAGACATCCGAAAGATCGTTGTAATTGTTCCTCAGCTTCCTTATGAACATTGTCTTCCCGGAATTTTCAGTCCAATACCAGTGGTAAATGCTGTTGACACGGTGCTCACCTGGAACTGGAACTTTGGCGATGGCGGAATTTCTACTTTGCAAAATCCAACACACAATTATATTACGCAAGGCATTTATGGAGTGGTTCTCATTACTACTACTACGGGTGGTTGTACTGATACAACAAGATTCGTGGATAGTGTGAGAGTGGGTACACATCCTACGGTGAATTTCACTGCGGCACCTGTACCCGTTTGTGCGGACCAGCCTGTACAGTTCACTGATCTTTCGGCTCCTGTAGACAAATGGCTCTGGGATTTTGGAGATTTCAGCAATTCCATTTTAAAAAATCCTTCGCATCGTTATCAGGATACAGGATATTTCAATGTACGATTGATCGCTACTAATACAGGCTGCAGCGATACACTATTAAAATCCAATCTTGTATATGTGCTTCCACCACTGGCAAGATTTAATTACAGTGTGGATTGCAGCAATAAAACCACTTTTCTTTTTAGAGATAGTTCAATTCTACCACTAACCTGGCATTGGGATTTTGGAGATGGTGGTACTGCAGCTATTGCAAATCCAAGCCATGTATATCCAGCACTTGGAAATTATACAGTTCGTTTGATCGTTAGCAATGGAGGATGTATCGATACGCTGGATAAGAACATTAAGGCGGTAGATGAATTGCCGAATTTCACGGCCAATGCTACAACCATTTGCAGAAGAACGCCGATCAACTTTACAGTATATAATGCGAATTTTAACAATTTAATCAGTTACCAATGGGATTTTGGCGATGGTGTAAATACAGTCACCACCTCAACTTCAATTAGCCACACTTATAATTTATCAGGAAATTATACTGTTAAACTCACTGCCACAGATATTAACAACTGCTCAATGGTTGTAAATAAGGTTAATTACATTAGAGTAAATGGACCTGTTGCAAATTTCTCCAACATCCCAATTGGTTGCCATAATGAACAAATAACCTTTAATGATCTTTCATCGACCGACGGAATCCATCCAATAGTAAACTGGAAATGGGATTTTGGTGATGGAACTGTTCAAAATTTCAGCAATCCGCCATTTACTCACGCCTATGCCCATTCCTATCCAAGACCTTATAGTGTAACCCTAATTATAACAGATAATTACGGGTGCACGGATACTATATTCAAGTATAACATTATTGGTATTTATTCCCCTAATGCTGTCGCCGATATTTCTGACACATTATCGTGTACTGGTTCACAAATTAATTTTACCAGCAATTCTTATTTTTATATTAATTCTCTGATTTGGGATTTTGGCGATAACAATTTTTCTAACTTATCGCCGGCCACTCATTCTTACATTGACACAGGATATTATAATATTAAATTAAAGGTTACTGACGTTTTTGGCTGTGTCGACTCTATAATAAATACGGTTAACATAAGAGATCCGAAAGCCTCATTCACATTAAGTGATACAGTCAGCTCCTGTACTCCGTTTCGTGTGAACTTCACTAATACATCCATTCATTATAAGAGCCTGCTCTGGGATTTTGGACCTGGAGAAGGAACCTCCACCGCCCCCAACCCTATTCATTATTTTAGCACCCCTGGCACCTATAATATCAAATTGAAAATAGTCAGCCCGGGCGACTGCATAGACTCAATCATTAAATCTATTACGCTGTATGATACGGCCGGTTCGCATATTGACTACCTCCCACTCGGAGGATGCAGACCCCTTACTGTGAATCTAAGCACCCTTACTCCAGGACCTATGAATAGTTATTTCTGGGATTTTGGGGATGGAATTACTGATACGACCACCACGCCAAATACGTCGCATACCTATAACTCTTATGGCAATTTCACTCCTATGCTTATCATGATGGACCCAACCGGATGTATCATTCCATTAACGGGTTTTACATCGATCAAAGCAAGTGGCGCTGATGCTAATTTAGGAGCTGCAGATAGTCTTTTTTGCGACAGGGCTTTTGTACAATTCACAGACTCTTCTACCTTTAACGATCCGATCGTTTCATATAACTGGTCCTTTGGTGATGGTGGAACTGCCATACTGAGAAACCCTTCTCATAATTATAATAACCCCGGTCAATATACTGTTCAACTCATAGTAAAAACTGCTTTAGGCTGCCTGGATACTTTTGCCAAACAGAATTATATCCGGATCGTACAACGCCCGCTTGTCAACATTTTCGGTGATACAGTTGGCTGCGCCAGAACATCCATCGATCATTCAGGTATTTTCATTCAACCAGATACCTCAGTGGTAAGATGGAACTGGAGTTTCCCAAATGGAAACAGTTCAAATTTACAAGACCCACCCGCGCAGACCTATAACTCTGCCGGTGATTATCAAATACGCGTTATCGCAACAAACAGTTCAGGTTGTAAGGATACCGTTACAAGTAACCTGCATATTAAACCATTGCCTAATGCAAT
>JAYTXP010000128.1:0-8119 GCA_043742885.1 Chitinophagaceae bacterium
ATAATATCGAAAAATGTCATTTACAGTCGCAATAGTTGGTCGCCCGAATGTGGGAAAAAGTACATTATTCAATATTATTGATTATTCATTACTTATTACTGGGAACTGTTTACTAAAAGAACACTGAAATAATTAATAATTATTAACGAATAATAATAACTTAATACCCCAGGTCCTTCAACTGTAATTCATTCTCTCTCCAGTGCGGTTTCACTTTTACAAACAGTTCCAGGAATACTTTTTGCCCTATAAAATCTTCAATACCTTTCCTGGCTTCCGTTCCTATTTTTTTTATCATAGAACCTTTATGTCCTATAAGTATCACTTTCTGAGTTTCTCTTTGTACAATGATATCGGCGGTGATCTTTACCAAACTATCTTTTTCCTTATACTCTCTCACCTGCACCGTAGTTTGATAAGGTATCTCATCCTGTGCCAGTTCATAAATTTTTTCTCTAACCAGTTCGCCCACAAAAAATCGGGTTTGCAGATCACTGATATCATCGCCTTCAAAATATGCAGGGCCTTCCGGTATAAACTCCAGCATGGAAGAAATGAATTTCTTCCTGTTAATACCTGAGCCCGCTGAAATACTAAGCATTTTTTTACAATAGGGCCGGTCAGTGAAATAATCTGATACTTCTTTCAGTCGTGCCGTATCCACCAGGTCCATTTTATTCAACACCACAATCGCCGGCACATTCAATTTAAGAGCAGTAAATATTTCATCAGATTCTTTAGGATCCTCTTTCACATCTACCAGCAATAAAGCCAGGTCAGCATCTTCCAGTGAATCTTTTACCACCTGCATCATTTTCTCATGCAGTTTGTATTTTGATTCAATAATTCCTGGTGTATCTGAGATCACTACCTGGTAATCCTTTTCAGTGATGATACCTTTTATTCGATGGCGTGTAGTTTGCACCTTGGCCGATACTATAGCAAGTTTTTCGCCCACTAATGCATTGAGAAGCGTGCTTTTACCCGCATTGGGCTTACCGAATATGCTTATAAAACCGGATCGCATGGGTGGCAAAGGTAGATATAAAAAAACTGCGGGATTTTGTCCCGCAGTCCTGGTTGCGAAGGGAGGGATCGAACCTCCGACCTACGGGTTATGAGCCCGTCGAGCTACCGCTGCTCTACTTCGCGATGTGGACGGCAAAGATACGTTTGTAAACCTTACCCTCCAAAACATTTGATCTTATGCCTTACGTACACTGCTTGATCCGCTACTGCGAATTTCTCTTATCACTGCTTCTCCTTTATAATGTACATCACTGGCTCCACTTGCTTGTGCAGTCAGTTCTTTATTCACTGTTATCTTAATGTCACTCGCTCCGCTTGCATGCGCATTGCAGATATCCGAACTCAGATCAAATCCTTTAAAACTACTTGCACCGCTTGCAACAATATCCATCTGCGAAACTTTACCAGATAAAGTGATATCTGATGCGCCGCTTAATTCTACTGTCAGCTTATCTGCATCCAGCCTGCCTTTCAAATCACTGGCTCCGGATAATTCCAGCTTCAATGTTTTTGCCTGAAGGGTACCGGTTAACATCACATCACATGCGCCTGATACTTTCAATTGATCGATCTGTTTAAAAGAAATATATGCTTTCAACTTTTGATTGCCATTTCCCCATGGGCCTTTATAATTATAACCAATATAGAGAACACCGTTCTTTACCTCTACTGTAATATGATCTTTATATTTTGCTTCGGCCGCGCTTACCGCTACAGCTTCATCATTACCCTGAGTCAGGTAAACATCAAAGGCACTGGATAATACGATCGAATGGAAATCTTTTGCGGCTCTTATCTCCGCGTTCGGATCATTCACTATCTGAGCGGAAAGGCTCAGCGAACCAAGCAGAATAAAAATGGCAAGGGAACTATTTTTCATTTTATATTTTTTAAAAAATTATCAGATCTTTTTTACCGAATTCCCGGTGTTATGATCCCGGTATTCTGATTTAGCAGCACTTATGGCCACTTCTTCACTCCCGCCTGCTGTGAGCATCAGGGTAATGCCGGTAGACACTTCGATCCCACGGAAGCTTCCTACAGTTCTTTTTTCAGCCAGCTCATCATTTACTGTATGCTGGGCACCAACAGAAAAGGAGATTCCGGCGCAGAGAATATAAAACAAGATCTTTTTCCTATCAGATGGTATATTGATATAGTACGATACTCATCTGAGATATGTTACAGCCCGGATGAATTATTTTTTAATACCTTTGTTCTCCGCTTCGGCGGACAGTTCTTGTTGAATTCAACACATTTGTTTTCAGTGTTTCCCGGGGTGTTTGGCCGTTATGGCGGCCGATCTGAGATAATACCCGTAAAACCTGGTCAGGGTAATGCCTGCGAAGGGAAGGAATAGATCGACTCCTTTCTCCCAACAGCGTTCCCTCTTCTATTAATTAAAAAAAATTAAACTATGAAGGGGATCATTATGTCCTGCTGTGCATTGTTCACAGCACTAAGCGTTTATGCGCAAGTCAGTACGTTCAAAGACAGTTTCTATTTAATGAGTCCGGTGGAAGTGAGGGCAGTAAGGGCCGGAGCGGATGCTCCTTTTGCCAGAACCAATATTAGTCGGATGGATCTGGTTAAACTTAACCTTGGACAGGATATTCCTTATCTAATTGATCAAACTCCATCAGTGGTTATCAATTCGGATGCAGGGAATGGTATTGGATATACTGGAATACGTATCCGGGGAACCGATGCTACCCGTATTAATATTACGCTTAATGGTATCCCCTATAATGACGCAGAAAGTCAGGGTAGTTTTTTTGTTGACCTGCCCGACCTCAGTTCTTCGGCGGGTTCAGTACAAATTCAAAGAGGTGTAGGAACCTCTTCCAATGGTTCGGGCGCATTTGGTGCAAGTATTAATTTCAGTACCAATGAAGTGAACAAACAAGCCTTCGCGGAAATAAATAATAGCCGTGGCTCATTCAATTCCTGGAAAAACACAATAAGGATCGGCACGGGACTTCATCATGGATTCACCAGTGAAATAAGATTATCAAATATCAGCAGTGATGGCTTTATCGACAGAGCCAGTAGCCGGCTTCGCTCTTTATATTTTACTACAGCCTGGATCGGAAATAAAAATTCTTTGCGACTTAACTTATTCAGTGGGCATGAAAAAACTTACCAGGCCTGGTATGGCATTTCACAAGCGGATCTGGAAGCAGGTAATCGCAGAGTGAATTATTCAGGAACAGAAAGGTCCGGAGATCCTTATGACAATGAAACTGATAATTATACTCAATCACATGCTCAGTTATTTTTTGATCATCGTTTCAATACTAACTGGAATTTCAACATAGCAATATTTCTTACAAAGGGAAAAGGTTATTACGAACAATACAAGGCCAACCAGAATTATGCGTCTTACGGGTTGGCCAATCCTGTAATTGGGCAGGACACGATATTTCAATCAGATTTTGTAAGACAGCTCTGGCTAGAAAATTATTACTATGGAAATATTTTCGCGTTGCAATACGCCTCTGCCAGAAACCAGGCAACTCTTGGCGGATCCATTACGCGATATAATGGAAACCATTATGGTGAATTGGTATGGGCCAGCCGGGTATTAAATGGAAAGCATCGATGGTATGATCTGGACGCAATAAAAACAGATGCAACAATATATGTAAAGGAGCAAAGAAAATTTAGTGAAAAGTTAAGCTATTACCTGGATCTTCAATATCGTTATGTTAACTATAACATTGATGGATTCAGAGACAATCCTTCCCTGCAAGTGAAAAATCAATATAATTTTTTCAACCCAAAAATGGGTCTCACTTATATTCATAAAGGGTTGAAAGCATTTGTTTCTTATGCCATCGCAAATAAAGAACCCAACCGGGATGATTTCGAAGCGGGAATTAATCAGCAGCCAAAAGCTGAAAATTTACAGGATCTGGAAGTTTCCATTGGGAATACAGTTAATAGATACAACTGGACGCTGACGGGTTTTTATATGAAATATAAAGATCAGCTGGTGCTGACGGGAAAGATCAATGATGTAGGTGCCTATACAAGGGAGAATATTCCTAATAGTTATCGTACAGGATTAGAATTAGAAGGAGGATATAAATTCAATCGCTGGCTTAATGCAGCAGCTAATCTCGCGATAAGTAATAATAAAGTGGAGAATTTCACTGAGTATATTGATGATTATGATAATGGCGGTCAGAAAACAACTAACTATAAAAAAACTGATATTGCCTACTCTCCTTCTGTTGTTGCTGCGGCTACTCTGAATTCTATTCCTTTAAGATCTCTGGAATTTAGTTTGCAATCTAAATATGTAAGCGATCAGTACCTGGATAATACTTCCAATAAGGGCAGACACCTGAATGCATTTTTTGTGCAGGACATTAGTGCGCGATATACATTCAAATACAGAAAGCTGAAAGAGGCCTCCCTGATTTTAAAAGCAAATAATATCTGGAACAAGGATTATGAACCTAATGGTTATACCTACAGTTATTTTTACGGAGGATTGACGACTACAGAGAATTATTATTTTCCCATGGCGGGAATAAACTTTATGATGGCGCTTAATGTAAGATTTTAACAGGAAGGACTCAAGGGTTCAAAGCCTGCCAGGCCAGCATTCCACCAGCCAGATTCCTGGTATTCTTAAAGCCAAGTGTATCAAGTATCATGCAAGCCATCATACTGCGTTGTCCGCTGCGGCAGATCATGATTAGTTCCTGATCGCGAAAATCTTCCAGTTCTTCTACCTCCATGGTTTGAATTTTTCCCAGTGGTATAAGTTGAGCTCCGATATTGAATTCCTGGTATTCTTGTGGCTCCCTTACATCTATAAGGTTTAATTTTTCTCCCGCGTCCATGCGGGACTTTAATTCTTCCACTGAGATAATCTGCATAATAAAAATTAGAAGATTTTAATTATAACCCGGACCTGGTTTTGCTTCGGGCCGGGTCGTATCTCTGACAGGTTTTCCCAGCTGAAGCCAAACATCCATGGTTTGTCCGGAGCGAATATGCTGTAATTTTTTTCCTTCGTCAAATCGTACTGGTATCTGTTTAAAAATAAATGCAGCACAGGTATCGGTCACATCAGGATCAGGGATCACAGTGCCCAGAGTGATACCCGAGGCTTCCAACCTGTTTTTTGCATCGCAATAGGTAAGTCCGAGAATATCAGGTACCGCGAATTCTTGTTTTCCTACGCCATCACCCAATACCAGTGTGATCGTGCTTCCTTTTCTTAGTTGGGTACCAGGTTGTATTACCTCGCCGTTGAAACGCTGTTCCAGTACTGCGTTGCGGGCAAAATCAGGTTTGAAAATCGTATCACCTACTCGCAGATCCATATGTTTCAGCACCATTTCTGCATTGCGGAAACTATATCCTACCAGATTGGGCATCTCCACCATAGGAGGAATAGCCCGGCTGATCAGCAGGTAAACAGTACGATTTGATTTTACCACCTCATCCGCCTCTGGTATTTGTTTGATCACCGTATTGGCTTTCATTGTATCCACATAGATCGAATCCTGAATCTCCACATTAAATCCAGCTTTGTTTAGAATGGCTGCAGCCTCTTCAAATTTCTTTCCGGTTACAGAAGGCACCGAGCTGGACTTACCATGATCTGTAAGCCAGGTCAATGAGAACAGAAAAATAAAAAATAAGATAGTAGCCAGCAGGATACCGGCAACTACATTCACCCAAAAGGGACGTTCAGTAATAAATTTGAACACGCTTGAAGGTTTAAGGTAATATCTCTTCGATTAGTTTAGAATAAAATTCTTTAAGCGACCAGCCCATACATTTTACCTGTTGCGGTACAATGCTCGCCTCACTTTGTCCGGGTATGGTATTTACTTCAAGCATATATGGTTGACCCTGCTTTTCATTATAGATAAAATCAATTCGAACAACTCCCCGGCAATTAAAAACGGAATACAGTTTTTTCGCTGTCTCTCTTATTTTACCTGCAATGACCTCATCCACTTCTGCAGGGGTGGTCTCTGTAGATTTTCCCTGGTATTTTGCTTCGAAATCAAAAAAATCTTTTCCCGCATCTGCCTTTATTTCTGTAAGTGGTAGTACTATGATCTCTCCTTTGGTGCGAAAAACGCCTACTGTGAATTCCCTTCCGCTGATCATTTCCTCCACCAGTACCTGGGCGTCTTCATAAAATGCTTTCTGAATAGCAGGTCCCAGTGTTTCATCGGGCTGATTCACTTTCGACATACCGATACTAGATCCGCCATTATTGGGTTTTACAAATACTGGAAAGCTCAATCCATTAACGATCTCATTAGTACCCTGGTATTGATCCTTCAATAATAATACCGACCGTGATACTGGAATACCTCCCATGCCTGCAATAGCCACGGCATATCGTTTATTAAAGGTAATGGCCGATGTGGCCGCATCGCATCCGGTATAAGGCAGGTTTAATGTATCAAAATAACCCTGCAGTTTCCCATCTTCACCCGGCGTTCCATGCATACCAATAAATATGCCGTCGAAATTTATTTTGGCGCCGTTGAATTGAATGGAGAAATCGTTTTTATCAACCGCTGATCTTTTCCCATCACCTTCATCAAAGAACCAGCCTTCGGAATTAATGTCGATTCGGTAAACATTGAAACGTTCCCGGTCGAGATTGTTAGAGATGGTAGTTGCCGACTTATAGGAGATCACTGCCTCACCGGAAAAGCCACCGGTTACCAACGCGATATTTCTCTTCATTTAAATAAAAGGTTTACCTGCAAATATTGCTGAAAAATTCAAGACCCGCAATTAAAGGAGAGGAAGTTTGCTATATATATTGTGAAAATACGTAAAGGGGCCAATAAGAAAGGTGAAGGAAATTATGTCCCTTCACCTTTTTACTACGGGAAATATCACCCGTTTTTATTAGGGCGGCAATGCCGCGATTAGGTCTGCTAATTTAAGAAATTATTTCCGGCATATCCATGACCGGGGTCAATTTTTATACACATTTCGGGTAAGGGTTAGCGGTTAAGGGTTTAGTGGTGTATTCTCTAAACTCTAAGCCCTAAACTCTAACCTGTATTTCACTAACCTGTATTTCACTAACCTGTATATCAAATATGTAGTTTCGCTTTTTTCGCCATCAGCTCATCCACTGTTTCCTTATACATTTCATCAGGAATACAGCAATCAACCGGGCAAACTGCCGCACACTGGGGTTCTTCATGGAAACCCTGGCACTCAGTGCATTTATTCGGCGTGATGTAATAAATATCAGTAGCTACAGGTGCATTCTTCGAATCCGCATCTACTACTGTTCCATCCATTAATGTGTAAGCGCCTTTAACAGTAGTACCATCAGCAACGGCCCATTCTACGCCACCTTCATAAATAGCGTTATTGGGACATTCGGGTTCGCAGGCACCACAATTGATACATTCTTCGGTGATCTTGATAGCCATAGCAATTGATTGAGGTGTGAATTAATGATCGTTTCATTTTAATTATTACAGAACTTTGCCCGCAATAAACCATCTCAGCAAAATTAAACAAGGAGAATGAATTTACCATATCGTATCGGACTATTATCTCAATTAGGTGAATATATGTTATCGGATAATACGGATTGGGCGGAAGCTAAAGACAAGGCTTACCGGGAGAACAACTGGTTCATTCCGGAATTTGTAGAATCGGCTACCCGAAATATAGCCAGCTCCTTTCTCTTAAAAAAATCATTGGAACAATGGCTCTCCAACCCAGCCTATGCCCCGCTTCATAATGAACTATCACAACCATTAACCATCGGCATCGTCATGGCGGGAAATATTCCACTGGTGGGATTTCATGACTGGCTTTCTGTTTTTATAAGTGGAAACAAAGCGCTGGTAAAGGCTTCAGCCCGCGACCAGGTTTTGATCACGCATCTTTTGGATAAAATTTCTTTCTGGTCGGAAGAAGCCGGAGCCATGAGCAGCCGGGCAGAGATGCTTAAATCATGCGATGCCTATATAGCTACAGGCAGCAATAATTCTTCCCGCTATTTTGAATATTATTTCAGTCGCTATCCGCATATCATTCGAAAGAACAGGACCTCTGTGTCTGTATTGACAGGAAA
>JAYTXP010000129.1:0-4203 GCA_043742885.1 Chitinophagaceae bacterium
GAAAAAACACCTCCGGGCATTTTGGAGATGTTGGGCATAAAAGGGATCGGTCCGAAGAAAATTGCCACTATTTGGAAGGAATTGGAGATAGAATCTTTGGGAGAATTATTATATGCCTGCAATGAAAACCGGTTGACTTTGTACAAAGGTTTCGGTGAAAAATCGCAGCAGAATATTAAAGAAGCCATCGAATTCTATTTAGGAACCTTAGGCAGTTATTTATACCAGCAAATGGAATCTTATGCTGATATCTTAGATAACAAGTTAAAAGCAAGTTTTCCGCAAGATATGTTCATGCTTACTGGCGAATTCAGGCGACAAATGGAGATCATCAATACATTGGAATGGGTAACCACTTCCGCTGTTGATCAGCTAACCTTTTTTTTTACGGCCAATGAATTTGACACGATATCCGTTGCAGATGGTTACGTTTCATTTAAAGGAAAGGAAAACATTACTCTTGGTTTTCATTGTACAACTGCCTCACATTTTTTCGGCCAGTTATTTCAAACAAGTTGCGGTGAAGATTTTTTAACTGCATGGAAAAGTGTTACAGGATGGGATGCGGACAAAAATTATGCATCCGAAGAAGCGATTTTTACATCTGCCAATATCACCTCCATACCCGCTTTTCAAAGAGAAAGCGCTGCTATTATTGAATTAGCAAAATCAGGTCCTTTACCTGAATTGATTCAGCCGGAAGACATTAAAGGCATCATCCACAGTCACAGCAACTGGAGCGACGGGGCCAATACCCTTGAGCAAATGGCTACGGCAGCTAAGGCAAAGGGGCTGGAATACCTGGTGATCAGCGATCATTCAAAATCTGCTTTCTATGCCAATGGCCTTAGTGAGGAGCGGATCAGGGCACAGCACCAGCAGGTTGATGAGCTGAATGCCAAGTTTGCTCCCTTCAAAATATTTAAAAGCATTGAAAGTGACATACTGAATGATGGTAACCTTGATTACAATAATGAGGTACTGGCAGGCTTTGACCTGGTAATTGCTTCTGTTCACTCAAATCTGAAGATGAACGAGGAAAAAGCCATGATGCGTTTGCTAAAAGCTATTGAAAACCCTTTTACCAGCATTTTGGGGCATATGACTGGCAGGTTACTCTTAAGCCGGAATGGATACCCCGTAAATCAAGCCCTCATTATTGAAGCCTGTGTAGCTAACCAGGTAGTGATAGAATTGAATGCCCATCCAAGAAGATTGGATATTGACTGGCGGTGGATTAACGAAGCCCTTGAAAAAAATGTATTGATCTCCATTGATCCCGATGCACACTCAATAGACGGGTATAATGATTGCCGTTATGGAATATTGGCCGCACAAAAAGCAGGATTAACCAAAGAGCAGAACCTGAGTAGTTTTTCGTTGGCTGCTTTTGAGGAGTTTGTCAGCATGCAAAAAGCAAAGCGGCCATAAAGAATATTGAATTTTGAGCAAGGAATTTTGAATGAGGAAGTATAACCTTCTATTTTACTTCAACATTCAAATTTCAATTTTCTTTTGCTCATCATTCCCTTTGCCCGCTATTGGCAATTGAATAAAGAATATCGTGCCCACCCCTTCCTCCGATTCAAACCAGATATGTCCATTGGCTTGCTCAACGATACCCTTGCAGATAGCCAGTCCCAATCCGGTGCCTGATGATTTGGTGGTAAAATTAGGTTTGAAAATATTTTCCTTACCGGTTTCCGGGATTCCGCCAGACTCGTCCCTTACTGAAATAATTACCTGGTTATTTTCATTTGCCTGGTTAATAATAATTTTTACGATAGCTTCTTTATCTTCTGAAGCTTCTATGGCATTTTGGAAAAGGTTGGTAAACAAACGGTTCATCTGCACCCGGTCGGAAAATATATCATACCTGCCCTCTTCCCTGTACCATTCAATATGAATCCTTGGGTTGGCACTGTACAAGCGGATCAATGAAGACAATACCTCGGTAATATCGAATATTTCCATCCTTGCATTCCCAATATTAGCGAATTGAGAAAAATCGCCAGCAATCTTGGATAACTGGTCAATCTGTTCTATTAAAGTAACCGCCATATTCTCAGACAGTTCTTTCACATTGGGCGCCCCTTTCTGAATGGCTTTTTGTAAATACTGTATGCTCAGTTTCATGGGGGTAAGCGGATTTTTGATTTCATGCGCCACCTGCCGGGCCATTTCGCGCCAGGCACCTTCCCTTTCGCTCTGGGCCAATGCCTGGGCACTTTGTTCCAGCTTCTTCACCATTTTATTATACTCGTCTACTAACATGCCAATTTCGTCGTTCCGGTTCCAAAGGATCTCTTCATTAATTTTTCCGAGATTCATTTCCTGCATCTTCTTGCCGATAAGGCTGAAAGAAGCGGTGATCCGGCTGGTAAGAAAGAAAGCTATCGCCCCTGCAATCAGAAAAATAAAAGCATTCAGGTTGATAAGGGTTGCTAAAAATCCAGATATCTCCTGGTTCAATTCATTTTGTGAATTGAGGTATGGGATATTTAGATACGCATAGTTATTACCATTATCGTCGGCCAATGGTACATAAATACTTAGGTATTCGAATGAGCCGATCTTCTCCGACTGCAGGTAGCGGATACTATGCCCTTTTTGCAATTGCAGGTAAGCTTCGGGCTCCATTTTAGTACTGAGGAGGTGTTTATTGTAAATATAGGGCTGGGTTGAAATAACGAGGTTGCCAGAGAGGTTGTAATAATTGATATCCACATTATGCAGGTCGGATATTTCGGCAATCGTTTTCTCCAATTCAGACCTTACACCGATGTTATCAGGCACATCATCAAACGCCTGCAGTGAATTCATTTTAGTATTCACTTCATTGGCCATTACCTGTATGGATTTGGATAACCTTTCTTCATTATTACGGTGGAACCGGAGGATAAAGAAAGAAATCGTGGCAATGCCTATCACAATAAAAGAAAAAACACTGAGGAAAATAATGGTAGCCTGTATCTGTGAACGGATATTGAGCCGGAGCATTTTTTTGAGTACACTCCATTTAAACCTCGCTAACAATAGGTAACTACCCAGGTGGAACAACAAAATGATAAATAAGAATGAACAGAACAGGTAGGCAAACAAAGTAACCGATTCTATTAACCAGGTATTCCGTTTTACCACGAGTACCTGCTTGTTATTGCCGCTGTTAAACCAAAGTTCATTATAGTCGCCTGCCTGCTTATAAGAAAATTCAAATTCAGGGATTTGATTTTTCTCTAATTGCGAGGGAAAACTGTACGTATTAAAATGGTTGATGAGCCTTCCTCGACTGTACACTGCATAGGCATAATTGGTATTCAGGTCGGAAGCGATATCCTGCACCTGGTTAAACAGTTCTGGATATAGCGCTTCGCTTTTATACCTTTTCGATTTGATGATGACAAACAGGTAACCCAGCAGGTTTTCTTTTCCCTGTATCGTTTTTTGGTACACGTAACTAAATCCGTCTATTGAATTATCATAGCTATACAAATCAGGAATTACTGTGGGTTTCGCCTGATTGAGTATGATGGTTTTAATACTTGCGTAATTGGTGGAATCTTCATTAAACAGGGGGTGGTATAAACTATCGAATGTATAAATGCGGGTATCATATTTATTCAGGTAGCCAGAGAAGTTCTGATTAATCAGGCTGTCTTTGATAAATTTATTGGCATATTCACTCTCAGACAGGCGGCGGAAATTTTGTGCCAGGAATTGATCATCAAAATTAGTGGCAGCTATATTCAACAGGTTCTCACCGGAAGGGTCTGTTTGCAATGCCAGTTTTTCCGCAATCCGTTTCCGTTGTTCGAATTCTACCATCCTGTTTTGATAGATAACAACCGAGGAAATAGACATAGCAAAGATCATTACCCAGAAAATAAAAAAACTGGATTTTAATAATGGTTTATTTATATCATTCTTCCGGATGTTCAATAAAAATACATACAACACCAGCCATAGCAATACAAGAAGATACACGCGGGTAGCGGCACCGGCTGTAAACAAAAGCAGGTACAGGAACCCAAACAGAACAATGCCAAGTACCTGCCTGTATGGAGATACCCTGTTCCTGATAGCAGGCATTAATAATATCTGTGAAAAATGAAAAAAGGAAAGCACCAGGAAACAGAGCAGTACAAAGCTCACAACACTGTAAACCGTTAGACTTATGAGATTGGTTACATCAAAAGATATTTT
>JAYTXP010000130.1:0-3973 GCA_043742885.1 Chitinophagaceae bacterium
CTTTACATAATCAACTGCTTCGCCAAGTGCCCTGATAAATTTGTTGAAATCCTCTTTGTAAAGAAAGACTTTGTGACGGTCATAGCCATTATCATCAAATCGTTTCCTGCTCTCGGTAATGGTGAGGTAAAAATCATTACCACGGGTAGCTCTTACATCAAAAAAATAAGTCCTTCTTTTTCCGGCGCGAATTCGTTTGCTGTAAATACTCTCAGCTTTCTTTTCATTATTCTCGTACGTCACTGTTATAAGTTTTTAGCAGTTAAGTAATTAGTTTGGTTTCAGTCTTTCACAAATATAGAGATGTTTTTGAATCGGCCAAATCCACTTTAGGGCAACATTCAATTGCGGGATTCCGGCATATCCTGTTGCTGCTGTCGGGCATAAAGCGAAGCATAATAGCCTAGCTTTTTCAGTAGCTCAATATGGGTTCCCTGCTCTGAGATCAACCCATCTTCCAGCACTACTATTTTATCGAAATCCAGCAGTGAAAATATGCGATGTGTAATGATAATAGCGGTGCGATCCTTAAGGAAATCATTTAGTTGTCCGAGTATCTGCTTCTCTGTTCTCGAATCTACTGCGCTCAGACAATCATCAAAAATAATAAGTGATGAACCTTTAAGTAACGCACGCGCGATCGATATCCGTTGTTTCTGTCCTCCGCTTAAAGTAACCCCTCTCTCTCCTATCATTGTATCAAACTGATGTGAAAATTCGTTGATTTCTTCTTCTATGCTGGCCTGCCTGGAGGCAAGTTTGACATCTTCTTCTCCCACCTGATCTTTTCCAAATCCAATATTCCCCGCTACACTATCACTAAATAAAAAAACATCCTGAGGAACATACCCGATCTGTTCTCTTAATGAATCGATCCCGATATCTTTTATATCTTTTCCTTCGATGATTATCTTACCTGAGGTCACATCATACATGCGTAATAATAATTGTGCGATCGTGGTCTTACCACTTCCTGTTCTTCCAACAATGGCGATCTTCTGACCAGCTTTTATTTCAAGATTAAAACCCTGCAAGGCCTGAATACCGGTATGCGGATAAATGAAATCAACGGATTCAAATTTTATATTTCCTTTCAATACGATTTCCTCTGCTTTCGTATCATCCCGGATGGTCGGTTCTGTTCTTAAAAATTCATTGATCCTCTTCTGGGAGGCCGCTGCGCGTTGAATCATACTGGCGGTTAATCCAATGGCAGATACTGGAAAAGTGAGCATGTTTATATACATCACAAATTCTACTATAGTGTTCACGTTAATATCGTGTCCACCCTTTATATAATACAATCCACCGATCATGATCGTAAATAAAGTACTGAGCCCTATAAGGAAAGTAATAGAAGGGAAATAAATGGCTTCCACCCGAGCCAGACCGATCGCATTTTTTTTATACTCTTCACTATTCTTTGTAAAAAAACCAAGCATGGCTTTTTCCTGAACAAAAGATTTAATCACACGAATTCCGGAATAGGTCTCTTGCGCATTGGTGGTAAGATCGCTTAGTGAACGTTGTATTCTTTCGCTTTTGCGGTTGATAGTATTATTTACAAAATAAATAGTGATGGCCAGAATAGGAAGAGGGGCCAACACATATAAAGTGAGTTCAGCGTCACGCTTCAGCATAAAATAAACACTGAGGGAAATAATAGAAACCAGGTTGACCAGGTACATTATAGAGGGGCCGGTAAACATGCGAACCCGGCTCACATCTTCGGCTATACGGTTCATCAGGTCGCCGGTACTGTTTCTTTTGAAAAAAGCGGTATCCAGTTTCTGGTAATGAATAAATATTTCATTCTTCTGGTCATACTCAATAAAGCGGCTCATTACGATAATAGTTTGCCTCATCAGGAACAGAAAGAAGCCACGAAGCAGGGCCAGCAACAGTATGGTGCCTCCGCAGATCGCCACTACTTTTCCCAGGGTGTACTGCTGGCCCTCCACTTTTTGAATAAATGTATTTACGAAACTGTCATATGCCGGTGGTCGGGATGGGGGTTTATAACCTGGTAATTTGAGTGAGCGCTGTACAAAATCGATCACGAAACCGGTGACCTGCGGAGAGAGAACATTGAAATAATTGGATAAAGTAACGAAGAGAACACCCATCCCCAGTCTGGTCCGATATTTCCAGAAATATTTATTAAGCGCTCCAAGCTGACTCATGAAAAAATATTGAAGCAAAGTTAGCCTCTTGGTAACGGAATCTATTAAATAAACTCAAGACCTGCAGGCCTAAACTCTAACCGTTAATCCCTAATCCTGGAGGCTAATGGCTGATCGCTAATTGGAATTAAATTAAGATCCGTTTTCACAATGGTAAGAATGTAATAAAAGGTCAATACAAAAAAAACCTATTAATTTCTGACATAAAATGTTATAAAAATTTTTTCGCAAGGGCCTTGAAGGTTATTTTTGCGCCGGAGAGTTGGCAGAGTGGTCGATTGCGGCAGTCTTGAAAACTGTTGACTGTAACAGGTCCTGGGGTTCGAATCCCTAACTCTCCGCGCAAAAATTATGCAATTAACTTAAATACAGTTAGTTGCATTTTTTTTTAAGGCGTTGGGGAGCAAAAGGGGGAGCTTAAATTATAGGCTAAACCGAGTCCCAGATAACAGGATAACCCCATTCAGTCAGGGCTAGGCCTGTACTGTCTTGCTCCATATATGATACCTAATTGTCCTTTTTTAAGTTGAAAACTTCAGTTGAAAAAGCGGGATTTTTTACTTAAATTTATAAACAATCATTTGTCATGAATACCGTTGCCCAACTACTAGCCCGCAAAACATTATTCCTTGCTACTATTGACCCAAAGGCAACTGTGGTCGAGGCATTAGAAAAAATGGCGGAAAAAAATATTGGCGCCCTGGTCGTACAGGAAGGCGCTCGCTATCTTGGCATTATTACAGAAAGAGATTATTCCCGTAAAGTATTGTTGAAAGGGAAAAACTCAACCAGCACTCCGGTAGAAGAAATAATGACCACCAACCTTCCTAAACTGAAACCATCAGACACTACGGAACATTGCATGGAACTGATGTCTGATAAGAATATTCGTTATATGCCGGTATTTGAGCACAATGAAATTGTTGGACTCATCTCCATGAGTGATGTGGTGAAAGGCATGATCAGTGCTCAGAAAGATACAATTCACCAACTACAAACCTATATAAGCAGTTAGGTTTTATCTGCCGGTTTTTCTTTTACTACGATCAGATCTTTTATATCCACCTGCATAGGCAGCAGGCCTATTTGTACCACCGCTTTTTTAGTTCTTAATTCTATGACCTTACCTACCTGGTGATTTTTTTTCATTTTAACGGTATCCCCGACTCTCACTTCTCCTCCTACCTCATTAAATTTCGATTCGATCTTTTTCTGCATCTTATTTACAATCTTCTTCTCATCTTTTTTAAATAACAAGGCCTCCATCTGTTTTATCACTTTATTCTTATTCTCTGTCTCCGTTCTTTTCCATTCGATAAGAAGCTGTTTCAGTTTTCGCTCCATATCTTTCAAATAGATCCATTTGTCCTCGCCTACCCTGTTCTGTTCTTTTAAAAGATCTACCTGCTGCTGATGTTTTTCTTTTTCTAAAGAATGCTGCAATTCTTTTCTCAGCTTTTCATTTTCTTTTAATTGCTTCTGCAATTCGCCATTTCTCTTATCTATTTCCTGCAGATCCTGTTCAGTCCGATTTAATAATTTATCCAAACGGAACTGGTCTGCATCCACCAATTCACGGGCTCTGTCGATCAGTTCTTTGTTTAGTCCGATCCTTTCAGCTATAGAAAATGTATAGGAACTACCCGGTTTTCCCAGCAGCAATTTATACTGGGGTTGAAGATTTTTTTCATCAAAACCCATGGCCCCATTCAGCACTCCTAAGTTCTTACCAGCCATTAATTTCAGGTTCAGGTAGTGTGTGGTAACAATACCTACTGAGTGCTTTTTCA
>JAYTXP010000131.1:0-4579 GCA_043742885.1 Chitinophagaceae bacterium
CAAAAAATGAGTACGCTGGGCATTACTCCGGATGGGTTGGCAAATACGCTATCACAAACAAACTTTATACAAAGTAATGGCTACCTCGCAGATTACAGACAATTGTATTTGACTGTTACAGACGCAACAGTTCATTCGGTAGTGGATTTGAAAAATATTGTTGTATTGGGAAATGGGAGTCGAATTGTACAATTAAAAGACATTGCAGAAATCAGTATCCAGCCTGGTGTTGAATATACAAAGATCAACGCCAATGGAAAAGAAGGTATACTGGTTGCCATCTTTAAGCAACCCAATGCAAACCTTATTGCAATTTCGGATGCAATGCAGAAAAAAATTGATGAGTTAAAGTTATTACTGCCAAATGGAGTCTCCATCCGGCCCTATTATGTGCAAGCTGATTTTGTTAATGATTCCATCAAAAGCGTTACAGATAGTTTATGGATTGGCCTGGTGCTGGCCATTATAGTTGCGATCATTTTTCTACGATCACTTAAGGCCAGTGCTACCATACTGATCACTATTCCAATTACCATCTGTCTGACAATAATTGTGGTTTATGCTGTTGGCTACACATTCAACATTATGACACTTGGTGCGATAGCGGCAGCAATTGGGTTAATAATTGATGATGCGATCGTAGTAGTGGAGCAAATTCATCGTTCGCATGAGGAACATCCTGATGAGCCTTCAAGAGTAGTCGTGCAAAAAGCCATCCATTACTTACTGCCGGCCATGATTGGTTCTTCTATTTCTACAATTGTCATCTTTATTCCCTTTGAGCTAATGAGCGGGGTAGCCGGTGCCTACTTTAAAGTAATGACAAACAGTATGATCATTACCCTTGTATGTTCATTCTTCGTTACATGGATCTTTCTTCCCGTTATCTATTTATTGCTTTCTCGTAATAAGTCGCCAAAAAAGGAAGAGAAAAAAGAAACTGCACAGTATGTAAGGAAACAAAAATGGGTGTCATTTTTTATCAACCGGTCATATATTGGTTTTGGAATTATTTTACTTTTCGCAGCTGCCATCTGGTTAATCCTTCCCCGCCTTCAAACAGGGTTCTTACCAGAAATGGACGAGGGCAGCATCGTGTTTGACTATTCCTCTCCACCGGGTACCTCGCTTGAAGAAACTGACCGCATTCTAAATGTAGTAGAAAAAATTATTGACAAAATACCTGAAGTGGAAGCCTATTCACGTAGAACCGGAACGCAGATGGGCTTTTTTATTACTGAACCTAACCGTGGGGATTATTTAATTCAACTCAAAAAAGGGCACAAGCGCTCAACTGAAGAAGTAATTGAAGAAATAAGGCAGAAAGTAGAAGCTTCCCAGCCTGCATTGGTCATTGATTTTGGTCAGGTAATTGGTGATATGCTTGGTGATTTGATGGAATCAGTGCAACCAATTGAAATAAAAATATTCGGTGATAATAATCAAAAACTGCAGGAACTGGCAAAGCAGGTGAATGATATTGTTGAAGAAACGAAGGGTACAGCTGATGTTTTTAATGGCATCGTTATTTCCGGGCCATCAGTATCAGTAATTCCAAATAATGCCGCATTAGTACAATTTGGTCTTACTCCATTTTCCTTTCAAACACAATTGCAACTTGGCTTGCAGGGATTGCCAGTAGGTACATTACAGGAGCGTGAACAGCTTTCCATAATAAGGATGAATTATCCGGGTTCAACAACACAAACGGTGGAGGGCATTAAGCATCTTCAGGTTTTTCTTCCATCCGGAAGACTGCTGCCTATTACAAACCTGGCAACAATTAATGTTAATCCGGGCGATGCAGAAATACAAAGAGAAAACCTTCAATCAATGAGTGTAGTAACGGCCCGTCTGGAAAGTCGTGACCTGGGCAGCACGATGAAGGAACTGCAACAAAAAATTTCATCACAAATTATTTTACCTCAGGGCTATTCTATTTACTATGGGGGGGCCTATGCGGAGCAACAAAAATCTTTTAAAGAATTACTGCTGATCTTGATCACATCCAGTTTGCTTGTATTTGGCGTTATCCTGTTTTTGTTTAAAGATATATGGGTGGCAATTTCAATTTTGTTGATAGCCATTTTGGGTATCGCGGGCAGCTACATTAGTTTATTTCTCACCCATACCCCTCTCAATGTAGGTAGCTATACCGGCATTATAATGATTGTGGGTATTATCGGTGAGAATGCCATTTTTACTTTTCTGCAGTTCAGAGAATCATTAACTGAAGGGAAAAAATCGGAGGAAGCCATTGTTTATGCCATTTCAACGAGGTTACGTCCCAAATTAATGACCGCTTTAGGAGCCATCATTGCCCTGATGCCCCTGGCCTTAGGTATTGGCACAGGTGCTCAATTACACCAACCCCTTGCCATTGCAGTTATTGGAGGATTTATTTCTGCATTGCCCTTATTGCTGATCGTACTGCCGACCTTGTTGAATATAATATTCAGGAGCAAAAAATAAAAGCAGCAGCGAAAAATCATCTATCCTATCATTCCTAGAAGGGATTACCATGCGTTCTCCTGATAATCTCCTTACTTATTCCGGGAAAAAGGCTGCCAAGATTTAGCAGCGAATTGCTCAACCATCTATTTCCGAAAAGGCGTTGTATCCTTCTTCCCATTCGCAGGCGGCCGGCAAATTCTTTTTGCCATTTATTTGAATAGTTTTTCTCCATTTGATCTCTTGAGATCTTTCCTTTTAGAAACAAGTCGATATGTTCCGCCGCAATCTTTGCCCCATGCAGTGCCATGCTCATTCCGTTTCCGCAAAGCGGAGTGATCATACCGGCTGTATCTCCCGTCAGGATCACATGATCCTCGATCTGCGACTTCTTATCAAAACTGATCTGTGAAATGGTAACGGGTTGCCCAATTATCTTTTCGGCGTTCGCGAATATTTTTTGCAGGTGAGGGTTGATTGAAAGAATCTCCTTTTCCATTTTTGAGATATCTCCTCCGCAACGCTGAAGATTAGCCGCTGTAGTGAGGTAGCAACAATTAAATTTATCACCTTCCACCTTTACAATTCCGCAATAACCACCGGGAAAAATATGCAGGGCGATAAGATCGGTTGGAAAATCAGTACGGATATGATATTTCACTCCGATATAATTATTAAGCTTATTCTTTTTAGCGAGAATAAAGGGTCTTTGCCATTTTATATCCGGCTTACCACGTTTGCCATAGGTTCCGATGGCCATCCTTGAACGAAAATTACCGGAAATTCCAAGAGTAGTAAACTCCTTTCCATCGAATTGTATATCCTGGATCGAAGTATTTTCCTTCATCACTACCCCTTCTTTTACTGCGATAGTCTTCAATTCCTGATCGAGAAGGAAGCGACTGATACCGAATCCTCCCAATGGCAAGGTCTGTTCCAGTCGTTTTCCGCTAACTGAAGAAATTTCAAGCTTACTGATCTGGGAAACACCAAGACCCATGAGATCGATGCCAAGACCCTGCAGGAAATCCCATGACTCCCTGCTGATATATTCCCCACAAACACGATGGAAAGGATATTTTTCTTTTTCGAAGAGGATGACCTTGTAACCGGCCCTTGCTGAAAGAATGGAAATGGCTAAGCCTGCCAAACCTCCTCCGGTTATTGCGATGTCATATAAGCTGTCATCCGCCATGCTATGCATTTTTTGATATCACCAACCAACGAAAGGCCCATTTCCAACGGATACTCGTTAGAGAAACTCCAGCCTTTCTGAATAATTCCATCCATTCTTTTTTTCTGAAACTTCTTGCTACGGAAAGGCAGGCATCATTTTTTACAAGATAGGAACGGCTGAAGAATTTGGTGATATATTTTATCAGATAAAATGCCAGCCAATGCCTTTGCAGATCATTAATGAAAAAACCAAGGCGGCTGCTTTTCCTAAGCCATTGCAGCATATTTACCAATTGCTCATCCGTAAAATGGTGGCAAAATAGAGAAGAGAAAATTATGGAAGGCTTATCTGCGAAATTCACCAGTGCATAATCACTGCTTATCCACTCGCATGGCATTGCAGCATATTTTTTTTTCGCATAGGCAATACAGTCGGGGTTCATATCGATGCCTATAAACTTAACGGGAATTCCTTTTTTCTGAAAGGTGCGATGGATCGCAAAGAGATTATCACCCCCGCCACAACCGATCTCGCAAATTACAAGCGATTCTATTTCATTGGAAAATTGTTTGACTCCCTGTAATGTAATACTATGACCACCCAGCCGGGTATTGACAACGTTTAATTCAATTAGTGTTTGTTCAATCGCATCAAAAGGAATGTCGGTTGAATCCATCAGTTCTTTTTCGTAGCTGCGGCGCCGGAGGTCGATCATGCTGACAAGATAAATGTTTCCATGGTTAGTCCCGGTCCAAATGCCGCCCCAAATATCCGGTTGGGATTTTTTTTGTCCAGCGAAGCGCGTATCCGATCCAGTACAAAGAGAACAGTTGGAGAGGACATGTTTCCATAATCATGGAGGACATCATAACAATGCTGTAACTGCCCGTTTGTAAATCCAAGGCTATGGTGAACGGCTTCGAGTATTTTTTTACCACCGGGATGAATACA
>JAYTXP010000132.1:0-12630 GCA_043742885.1 Chitinophagaceae bacterium
TTTACAACCCATCTCGTAAGGTGTCATGGTTTCTTTTCCGGATAAATGAAAAATGCCTTTTGCATTTTTGTTTATGATGGCCATAATTCCAGTTGCCAGATCTTTTACATAAGTTGGTGCCCGTACCTGATCATCAACGAGTGAATATCCTTCTCCCTTTCTCAATTTCTCTTCCACGATACTCAGTAAATAAGCCCGAGGAACAATGGGTTTTCCATAGACCAGGATCGTTCTTACGATGACCCAGTCATGACCATGCTCCATCACCAATTTTTCTGCTTCATACTTTGTTAGACCATAATAATTTACAGGGGCAGGAAGATCCTCTTCTTTAAATGGCCCGCTCTCGCCATCGAAAACAAAATCGCTTGATAAAAAAAGAAACCGGCTTTTCAAGCTACTGGCCTCTTCTAATAAAGTTCGGGTAGAGTTCACATTAATTTCGAATGCAAGTTCCTTATTCAGTTCACAGTCATCAGGTTTTGACATGGCACCTGAATGAATGATCAGCTCAGGCTGGAAACGCTGACAATTTTCTTTAATGGACCCTGTATCTTTCAACTCCATTGTACGATAAATGAACAATGGCTGATCCATAAAAGGAAGACGGCAATTTCCTGAGCCCGTTGCCAGTAGTTCATGGCCAGCGTCAAGAATTTCTTTTGCAAGCCAGGCTCCAACAAATCCATTCGCGCCCGTAAGAAGTATTTTCATACTATTGGAATTGCATTCCAAGATTGTACATCACGAAACTCCAGATATCTGCACTTTCGTCTATTTGTTTATTTGTCGGTTTACCTGCGCCATGTCCGGCATTCGTTTCAATTCTTATCAAAACAGGATTAGTGCCTTTATAATATTCCTGCAGGCGGGCGGCGAATTTAAATGAATGCGCTGGCACTACCCGGTCATCATGGTCACCTGTTGTAATTAGAGTGGCAGGGTAAGCCATTCCTTCTTTCAGATTATGGTAAGGAGAATATTTAATAATATTTTTGAAATGCTTAATTGAATCCGGGTTGCCAAATTCAGCCGCCCAACCCCATCCTACTGTGAATTTATGATAGCGTAGCATATCCATTACTCCAACTTCTGGAATGGCCACACGAAAAAGTTCAGGGCGTTGTGTCATTACTGCACCTACCAGTAATCCACCATTACTTCCACCCATGATGGCAAGTTTCTGACTATTGGTATATTTTTCACTGACCAGGTATTCTGCAGCCGCAATAAAATCGTCAAATACATTTTGCTTTTTTTCGAACATACCCGCCTTATGCCATTTTTCTCCGTATTCACCTCCACCTCGCAGGTTCACTGACGCATAAATTCCACCCTGCTGAATAAAAAATGCAAGGCTGGTACTGAAGGATGGAGTTAATGATATGTTGAAGCCGCCATATCCATACATCATCAATGGATTTTTTCCATCTTTCTGCATTCCTTTTTTATAGGTAAGGAACATAGGCACTCTGGTACCATCTTTACTTTTAAAAAACACCTGCTCTGTTACCATATCTGCCGTGGATATTTTTGGTTCATTTCTGCGGAACAGATCTGTTTTTCCGGTAGCCAGTTCATAACGGTAAATTGAACTGGGTATATTAAAGGAACTGAAAGTGAAAAATAAATCCTTGTCCTTTTTTTCTCCACTAAATCCTGAAGCTGTTCCCAAACCTGGAAGCTTTATTTCTCTGACCAATTTACCACTATAGGTATACTGGTATACTCTGCTGGAAGCATCCTTCAGGTAAGTGACAAAAAGAAAACCTCCGCAGGTAGAAACTTCCTGAATGGCCATATCTTTTCTTTCTGCTATCACTGTACGCCAGTTTTCCTTTTTCTCCATCGCTTCCCATTTCTCCTCTGAATATCCCTTTGATCTTCTTTTTGTTTCTTCCTCTTCCTTTTCTCTGGGAGTGTAGGTTTTAATAGATACCACGCGGTAATTAGCTGCTTCATCATTGGTAAGAACCAGCATGCGACCTCCTGCATTATCTATCGCGCTATTGTTATGGCTGAACCCTTCAATCAGGTATTCAAAGCGATTCATACCATTCGATTGATTATCCAGGAAATAAATTTCGTTACCATCTGTGCCTTGTGCCACCGTGAGTACCTGGTATCTTTCATCTTCTGTAAGCGAAACATAAGCGAAACGAAAAGGATTTTCCCTGTCTACAAATACCAATTTATCCTCTTCCTGTCTTTTACCAATACTGTGATATTTTACAATATTAAATTGATTTTGTCCTGAAAGAATTTCCTTCTCATTGGGTTTTTCATAACCGCTATAATAAAATCCTTCATCCCCTTGCCAGCTAAATCCACCGAATTTTATCCATTCGATCTTATCACTTAATATTTTTCCGTTGGAACTTTCCATAATAAATCCTTCTTGCCAGTCGCTACCAGCCACAGATATCGTATACCCAAAATATTTACCGGATTTACTAAATCCAAAACTACCCAGGGCCGATGTTCCATCCTTGCTCAGTATATTAGGATCCAGAAATACTTCAGGTTGTCCAGCTATTCCACGCTGACGATAAAGTACTGCCTGATTCTGAAGTCCATCATTTTTGAAAAAATAATAGTACTCGGCTTTTTTAAATGGAGCTGAATAGCGTGTATAGTTCCAGAGGTCCTTAAGCCGGTCTTTTATTTTATCCCTGAATGGGATCTTAGATAAGTAGTCAAACGTCACCTCATTCTCCGATTTAACCCATGCCTTTGTTTCAGCACTGTTATCATCCTCCAGCCAGCGGTAAGGATCAGCTACTTTAAATTCTTTAAAATAGCCATCTACCTGGTCTGCTTTACGGGTAGCCGGATATTTTAATTGCGCTTGAGAAAGTAAAGGTGCCATCAGAATAAGCAGAAATATTTTTTTCATTGTCTTGTTTTGTCGCGCCCAAAGTTAGGCCCCGGACCTCAATCAGCAAGCCGATGTTTGCCCGTTTACCAGAGCAGGCTTACTTATATTTGCACAGCGAAAACAGGTCTCGATATGTGTACAAAATACACATTTAAAAAAAATGACTATTTTTAGGACTTGAAACAATAGAAATGGAAAAGAAGGTAACACGTATAGGAGTTTTGACATCAGGTGGGGACTCTCCCGGAATGAACGCCGCGATCCGGGCTGTTGTTAGAACGGGTATACATTATAAATTGGATGTATTTGGTATTATGCGTGGTTATCAGGGCTTGATAGATGATGATATGTTTCAGATGGAATCGAAATCTGTGGCCAATATCATTCAGCGCGGCGGAACCATATTGAAAACTGCCCGCTGCAAAGATTTCTTTGAACCGGAAGGAAGAATGAAAGCCTGTCAAAATTTGCAGAAAAGAGGCATCAACGGACTGGTAATAATTGGAGGTGACGGATCTTTTCGCGGGGCTGTGAAATTTAGCCAGGAATGTGATATTCCCTGTATTGGAATTGCAGGCACCATCGATAAGGATATTAATGGAACCGATTTTACTATTGGATTTGATACAGCAGTCAATACCGCTGTAGAAGCGATAGATAAAGTAAGAGATACCATGGAGGCACATGATCGCATCTTCGTTATCGAAGTAATGGGAAGAGATGCCGGTTATATTGCCTTACACAGTGGTATTGCTACTGGTGCGGAAAATATCCTGATTCCCGAAAGAAAGACGAATATGGAAAACCTGATCAAATCTCTGATGGAAAAAGAGAGAAGGAAAAAACTGGTTAACCTGATCGTTGTTGCCGAAGGCGATGATTTCGGCGGCGCCTACAAAGTGCAGGATGTCTTACAGGAAAAATTACCAAATGCTGAGATCAGGGTTTGTGTACTTGGTCATATACAAAGAGGAGGTGCACCCAGCTGCCTTGATCGTTTGATAGCAAGCAGAATGGGATATCATGCCGTGGAATCGCTGATGGAAGGAAGACATAATGTATTCGTGGGAATCGTGAACAATAAGATGAATTATATGCCACTGGAGAATGCTGTAAAAAGTAAAGGCAAAGTGAGCGAAGAGTGGCTGAGGATCATGAAGATCCTTGCCAGTTAAAAAACAAATATGAGTAAGAACATAGGCAAATACCTGCATAAAGAATTTGATATAACTGCAGGTTTGCAACACGCAAATAAAAGAACAAAGATCGTTGCCACTGTAGGTCCCGCCTGCGATACCTATGATAAATTACTTGAACTGGTCAAAGCTGGAGTGAATGTATTCCGTCTGAATTTTTCTCATGGTAGTTATGAGGACAAAGGAAAGATCATAGAATACATCAAGCAGATAAATAAAAGAGAGCCCTATAATATCGCTATACTGGCCGACCTGCAGGGGCCAAAGTTAAGAGTGGGAGAATTGGAAAATGGTTCCCTTGAAATCGTGGAAGGTGATATCCTCGTCTTTACTAATACAAAACTAATAGGCACAAAAGAAAGGATCTTTATTTCCTATCCTAATCTATATGCAGATGTGAAACCCGGTGAAAAGATAATGATGGATGACGGGAAGTTGGAAGTTGTAGTAAAAGAGATCCTTCCCAATAAAGATGTGAAAGTGGAAGTAGTTCTTGGTGGAACGCTTTATCCAAAGAAAGGTGTTAATCTTCCTGATACTGACATTTCCCTTCCTTCCCTTACAACCAAGGACCTGGCCGATCTGGACTATATTATCAAACAGGATGTGGACTGGGTAGCACTTTCCTTTGTTCGAAAGACTCGTGATATCACAGAACTCAAACAAATATTAAAGGATGCCGGATCTATGGCAAAGGTGATTGCCAAGATTGAAATGCCGGAAGCTTTGCGAAATCTTCGGGATATCATTTTGGAAAGTGATGGCATAATGATCGCGCGTGGTGACCTGGGAGTTGAATTACCTGTCGAAGAAGTTCCCCTGATACAAAAGGATATCATTAAAAAATGTCTTCACCGTGCCAAGCCGGTGATCGTGGCCACCCAGATGATGGAGAGCATGATCGATCGCACAAAACCCAACAGAAGCGAGATCACGGATGTGGCCAATGCTGTACTCGAAGGTGCGGACGCAGTGATGCTGAGCGCAGAAACCGCCACAGGTAAATATCCAAAACTAGTTGTTGAGACCATGAGCCGGATCATCCAGGAGATTGAGACCAAGGCTTATGATTATAATCGCGAAGAATTTTTACGCCCGCAGTCAAAATCTCCTTCATTCTTAAGTGATGCGATTTGTTATAATGCCTGCAAGATCGCGCAGGATACCAATGCCCAGGCCATTATTGGTATGACACAAAGCGGATATACCGCTTTTATGCTTAGCAGCTACCGCCCTCAATCACTTTTATACATTTTCACAAAAGAAAAGTCGCTGGTAAATCAGTTAAGTCTTAGCTGGGGAACACGTGCTTTCTTTTACGATGAAGAAGATAGTCTGGATGAAATATTCAAAGACCAGATGAATATACTCTGTGAAAGAGGGTTTCTTCATTCAGGTGATGTAGTTGTAAGTACAGGTAGTACGCCAATTCATCTTCACCTTCCTACTAATATTATTAAGATCCAGAAAGTAGACTAGCTAGTTAGTATTTTTTCCTATCAGGATGATATATCTGACCATGGCTTCGGCTTCTTCTTTGGATACCCCGGGGTGAGGAATCATAATAGCTTGCCCCCAAATTCCGGTACTTCCTGCGATCACATGGTTGGCCACCTCGCTTAATGTTGAATCAGGTGCATTCTCATATTTCTTTCCGATAACCGAATAAGGCGGACCTGTGATGGTCTCATTAATGGCATGACAGGTTAAACACTTGTTCTTACCTATAAGTGCCACTCCTTTTTTGTAGACAGGATCGTTGGTAAATGGTTTATCTGCTTGCTCATTATTGGCCTTGTTTCCACAGGAGAAAAAAATGATCCCTGTAGCCAGCCAGGAAAAAATATGACTCATCCTTCTATTTCAATTTAATTTTTACCGAATAATAATTTCATCTATAAATAAATGCGATGGACTACCTGCACTTTCATGCCAGGATGGAAGTTTTCCTCCGCTGACCGCTTTTATTTTCAAAAACCTGGTTTTTAAATTCAGTTCTTTTCCCAATTCCTGTACCTCTGCCCCTTTATTTTCTTCCACAGGTCTCATATTCTTTACTCTTCCCGCTTCCATAAATTCCTTACCATCCTTGCTGGTATAGAAGATCAGTTCTTTAGGGAAAAGTATCCAGGGGCCTGGATCTTGTAATACATGAATGGCCGCGTAGTTTACTGTGCGCTCAGTTTTAAGATCAAGAATCGCCTCCAGGTCCTGATCAAAATAACTTTGCCACTCGCCTGTGCGCCAGTTGACTGTTCCCATCATTCCGTCGATCAATGCATCTGGCCCTCCGGCTGTATACATTGAACTTACTTTAGAAAGAACCTGTATGCTCTTATCAACATTGAGTCTGGTTAATTGTTGTGTTACCGTTTTACTTTTTTTACCCTCTTTCTCAGCATAAGCATCCACCTGGGTAGTTTCGCTAATTGTAAATGGTTTTGTATAAAGAACAAATACCGAACGAATATTCGGACGCATGATTCGATACCAGATCTTTACCCCTGGTTCTATGCATTTCAGTGTAACGGCTTGTGTTCCTTTGAATTTACTGGAAGGCATATCGAAGTATGGCACCGGAACTATCAGGTCCTGTCTTATCGCTGAATATGGAATATCCGAATCAGTTATAGTTCTATTAATGGCAGCCTTTGAACCCATTGTCATTTCAAGCAAGCCCCCTTTCATCAGGTCTGTATGCTCCATATACAATTTTGTATAGGGCCTGTTCCATTGCTTTACAGATTGAACATAAATATCTGCTGATGAATTTCTATTGGCCTTCAATCTAAATGTGTTACTGTTTTCCAGATGGATCTTCACTTCATCAAATAAAGGGCTTCCGAAAACATACTGACCAATACCCGGACAAGCGGGATAAAAGCCCATGGCGCTTAATACATACCAGGCGCTCATTTGTCCGCAATCTTCATTACCTATTAGTCCATCAGGTGAATTAGTATAAAACTCAGTACATATTTTATGGGTCATCTCTTCTGTTTTCCAGGGTTTGCCTGCATAAGAAAAAAGATAAGCCATATGATGACTTGGTTCATTACCATGCGCATACTGGCCGATCAGTCCCGTCACATCCGATTGATCGCGACCAGTAAGATCAGAACTGGTAGTAAATAGTTCATTCACTTTTGCCGCGAATTTTTCTTTCCCTCCCATTAGCCTGGTTAGGCCCTCAATATCCTGAGGCACCGCGAAACTATAATGCCAGCTATTCCCTTCGGTGAAAAAATTACTGATCTCTTTAGGATCGAAAGGTGAATACCAGCTGGCCTGCAGTTTTCCTCTGATATGTCCTGTAGACGGATCAAAAAGATTCTTATAATACTGGGCCCTCTCCATATAATTCTTATATGTGTCCCAATCAGATGTGAGTTTAGCGAATTGTGCGATACACCAATCGTCATATGCGTATTCCATGGTCTTGGACGCACTTTCATTTTCTTTTTCATTAGAAAGAAAACCATCCCGCATGTATTTACTAATCCCGAAACGATCGCTTTCCGCATAAGACCGCATGGCTTCCAAGGCAAGTTTTGTATCGAAGCCCATGATACCTTTTTGATAAGCATCGGTAATTACAGGAACAGAATGGTAACCTATCATACAAAATGTCTCATTACCACTTAACTCCCAAACCGGAAGCATCCCACCATTCCTATATTCATTCAAAAAAGTATTGATCCAGTCGCGTGTGCGTCCCTGGTTAATGATGGTCATCAATGGATGAAATGCCCTATAAGTGTCCCATAATGAAAACACAGTATAGTTTGTAAAACCTACCGCACGGTGTACTTTCTGGTCTGTACCACGATACTGACCATCAACATCCATATAAATATTCGGGCAAACCATAGTATGATATAGCGACGTATAAAAAACTGTTTGCTGATCGCTTGTTCCACCCTTCACTTCAATTTTTCCTAACTCCTTATTCCAGGCTTCCTCTGCCTGATTCTTTACCAGATCAAAATTCCAGGAGCCGATCTCCGCATCCAGGTTCTGCTTTGCGCCATCCATGCTTACTGCTGAAATACCGATCTTCACTCTTAATTTCCCAGTGGCATCCAAAGGAAATGTAAGTGCTGCTTTCAGTTCTTTTCCGGATTCAGCATAAGGTTTAGTTTTGTCCTCCTTCTCTCCTCCCATGATGATCATATCATCAATTGGTTTTTCAAATCGGATATAGAAAAAGACTTGCTGATCGCGGGCCCAGCCTTTACTGCGCCTGTATCCTCTCACTTCAAAATCAGTCACTCTTTCAATATAGGCATCGATCACCTGATCTCTATGTTTCAGATCGATCAGCAATCCTCCCACTTCTGTTTTTGCCGGAAAACTATACTGGTGCATACCTGAACGATAGGAGGTCGCAAGCTGCGCCTTAATATTGTTTTTATCTAGTAACACTTCATAATAACCCGGACTTGCTTTTTCGTTGGCATGAGAAAAATGAGAAGCATATTTAGTATTCTCAAATTCCGGGTCACCCGTGAATGGCATAAATAATATATCACAATAATCAGGAACGCCTGTGCCGCTTAGGTGCGTATGAGAAAACCCATATATCTTATCATCAGAATAATGATATCCTCCGCAGCCGTCCCATCCATCCAGTCTTGTATCAGGACTCAACTGCATCATTCCAAAAGGCATAGTGGCGCCAGGAAAAGTATGACCATGCCCTCCGGTACCAATAAACGGGTTGACCAGTTTAGCAAAATTCGACTGGGAAAATACATTCAGAGAAATAGCAATAGCTGCGAATAGCAGGGAGTATCTTGATTTCATAACATGAATTTAATAAGTATCTGCCAATGACCGGATAAAGATCTGTTTCTTTAAAAGGGTTAGATCCCTCTGTCCACGAATCTGGACAATTTTTTTTATTCCGGGTATCATATCAAAATAATTATCATCTGGTTCCATTCCTTCAGGAAGTTGTAATTCAACGCCAATGGCAATTTTGTCTGATATCAATTCCAGGTTATCATTGACTAATTCCCAATGAATGACAGGCTTTCCAGGCTGGATCAGTTTCGGAGGCTGCAAATAATATATATTATTCACTTCATGATCTTCCATATTAATGGAAACCCAGGCCAGAGCAGCGCGTTTTGAATTGACCGAAAATGAAATTCGACTCTGTCCTGAATTTTTATTCATTACCGTTCCATATGCGTTCAATGATTTTCCGGCAAGATCAAAAACTTTCATTGTAATACTGATCTTACCGGTATAACCTGATTGAAATTGAATCTGCATACTATCTCCGGAATCAGATAATCCTATAAAATCATCTGCAAAACTTCGTTTTACCTGATAGAACAATGCCTTTTTTCTGCCATAATAATCTACGGCACTCCAGCTAACCACCGGCCAGCAATCATTCCATTGCCAGAAGATCGTTCCCATATTATAAGGCATAGCAGAACGATGCGCCTCAATGGCTGTTTTGATCGCGTCCGCCTGCATTAACTGAGAAATATATACCAGGTCATTGAAGTTTTTTGGCGACGGAAATTTATTATCGATATAGGTTTTAATGTTTTCATACCCTGTTCCATGCTTCTGGTGTGCCTTCATTACCGCACTGGTGGTATCCAGTTCATTATCCTTTGCAAACTGCCTGATGGTTGCCATGGAAGGAAAAGCCTGCATGCCATATTCACTATTAAAACGACCGATCCAGTTTCTATAATTCTCAACTGGTTCCTTTCCCCACCAAACACCCCAATAATGTACATCTCCCTGTTTGTATGCATTGGCCCTTCCCCACCCTAGAGAAGGAGAAGATGGCCAATAAGGCCTTGAAGGATCCAGCTCTTTGATAATATCAGGGATAAGAGAATGAAAGATTCGTTCATATCCTCGCCAGATACGGGAGGAATCATCAGTTGATAATACAAATTGTTTCTGCCATCCCCAGTTGTTCCATCCTTCCTCGATCTCATTATTACCACACCAAATAACAATGCAGGGATGAACTCTTAATCTTGTCACCTGTTCACGAACTTCCTGTTCTACATTATCATAAAATGCTTTGTCAATAGGATACATGGCCCCTGCAAACATAAAATCCTGCCAGATCATGATTCCATATTCGTCACAGAGATCATAAAACTCATCATCCTCATACACACCTCCTCCCCATACGCGAAGCAGGTTGATATTCGCCTCTTTTACCTGCTGTAATAATTTTTTATATAGTCCCAGCTTTTTTGCCCTGGGCAAAAAACTTTCGCATGGGATCCAGTTGGCTCCCTTAATATAAATTGGCTGACCATCCCTTTTAAAATAAAAAGCGCGACCGTTAACATCTGGTGTATCCACTAATTGCATATTCCATCCCTCCGACAATCTGGTTTTTAAGGGGGTAATCTCAGCTAACTCCCAATGAACCGGTTTCCAAATACCTGCTGTTACAAAGCGCGGACCCCAATCCCAGCCATACTGGTACTGGGCCTTTCGGCTATACATTCTATTATTCTCACCTGGTAATTTTACAGGATAGATATTTGCAAGTGAATCGTCATGCGCAGTTGCAGAATAAAAAATGATTTGAATTTCATTCCTACCATATTTTAATTTTCTGCCTACTGGTATTTTCCATGAACGAAACATATTGTTCGTTTCCAGTACCAATTCACTATTAAGAAAAATTTTTGTGTAGGTATCCAATCCATCAAAAACCAGTTTTAATGATTTTTGCTGAAGCAAAACCGAATCAGGAATAAAAAAACAGCGGTATTCCCAATCCGCCTTTTCTATCCATTGAAGTTTTGATTCATTGTCCCTGTAAAAAGGTTCATCTATTAGCTTATTTAAAAGGAGATCGGTATGAATTGTACCAGGAACTTCCGCATTATGCCATTCCGTTTTTCCAAGCTGACGGAATTGCCATTGAGGTTGAAAACCTATAAAGGGTGACTGTGCATGTAATGCAGATAAGAAGTAAAAGAAAAAAACATAAGATAAAATTGCCTTCATGATATTGTTTATTCCAGGGCATTTCGAAGCGCCCTTACTTCTGCAGGATCGATATGATTGTTTGAATAACTTTCTTCCGATTTTGCGAAACCGGGATGAATGAATTTCATGGTTGATCTTTTCTTCTGCCGTAGAGAAGTATGGAATTCAAAACAACCTGTTTTTTCCTGAAGCATTTTAATATTTTCTTTTCTTACTCCGCTTCCCGGCATAATGATGATTCTTCCATCTGCGGCTTCATTCAGTTTGGCCAGCAGGTTAATCCCTGCATCTGCTGTTGGCTCTTGTCCTGAGGTCAATATTCTTTCGCATCCAATGCTGATCAATTGCTCCATAGCTTCAAATGGATCAATACATCGGTCAAAGGCCCGGTGAAAAGTGACGCCCATAGGATATGCAAGTTCAATCATGGTGGCTGTATGTCTCAAATCAATTCTTCCATCGGAAGAAAGTAATCCGGTAACGATACCATCGCAACCTAATTGTTTGCAATAGCTGATATCGGTCATCATCGTTTCGATCTCATCCTTCGTGTATAAAAAATCTCCTCCCCTCGGGCGGATGATCGGATAGAGTTGAACATGAAAAGATTCCCTGCATTTTTTCAATATGCCTGCAGAAGAAGTTGTTCCTCCTTCAGCCAGGTTTGCGCAAAGTTCTATCCGATCTGCACCCCCTTCCACAGCGGAACGGGTTGTTTCCAGATCAGATGTAGCGATCTCTATTATAAAATTTGACCTCATCAGGGGATCATGAATTTTGCGTTCACTAATTTTTCATCCGTTCCATTTTTCAAGGCGTAACTAAATCCCTTATGTATAGAATAACCGCCTACTTCTCCTTTTTTATTGATAGCTACGAAACCAACCTGAATATCATTCGCTTTCTTTCCTTTTATTCTCATGATCCTTTCAATAATTTTTTTACATGCGGCTTCCGGCTTTAATCCTTGTCTAATCAATTCCACTACCGAATGAGATCCGGCTACACGTATCACATCTTCTCCCTGGCCTGTGGCCGTGCAGGCACCCACTTCATTATCTACAAAAAGTCCTGCTCCAATTATTGGTGAATCACCTACCCTGCCACGCATTTTAAATCCAGCCCCGCTGGTGGTACAAGAACCACTCAGGTTTCCCATTGAATCCATCGCTACCATGCCAATGGTATCATGATTCCATTCACCGTTTTCCAGTTTAAATGGCGCAAAAGGTCCATGACCCTTCTTGTTCTCAACGTTTATAGCAGGCGGTTTATATTCCGATGATTTCAGCCAATTCTCATAACTGATCTTTGCTTCCTGCGAGAGTTCCTGTTTTTCCAATGGAAATCCTTCCTCTACCGCAAACTGCTGGGCTCCGGATCCAACAAGCATAACATGAGGCGTTTTTTCCATTACGCGACGAGCCACGGAAACAGGGTGCTTTATTCTTTCCAGAAATGCCACGCTGCCACAGTTGGAAAATTCATCCATAATGCAGGCATCAAGAGTAACAAATCCATCACGATCCGGGTTTGCGTTCAATCCTACACAACAATTATGTTCCGATT
>JAYTXP010000133.1:0-3874 GCA_043742885.1 Chitinophagaceae bacterium
GCACCTTGTTTCCAATAGCAATAAGCATACGTAATCTTACCTGCTTCTATTGATACAATTACGACAGGTCGCACTAAATAATTTTTATCAACTGCATGAAACTCTTTCCATTAGATTTATTCAACAAAAGAAAATGGTAGGTACCCGCCTCAAGAACCGGCATTGACAGACTGATCATCCGGCTTCGGTTATCAAGTGATATTTCTTTGCAGGATCTGAGCCTACCTGAAATATCAACGATACGGTATTCGTAATTACCACTAACTAATAATTGAATGCCCATCGTAACTACCCCGCCAGCAGAAATATTGGAAGGATATATGGAGAATCCATTTAAAGAATCTGGTATTACCTGATCGCGTTGAATAATTATATCATTGGCGTAAAGGCTATCCATTTGTTTTGCCATCAGCCCTGGTTGAATAATAGTAGCAGAACTGCTTTCCAACCCTTCAATTCCGAAAGAAAGTTCAAGAGTAATTATCAGGGAGTCCTGGTTTTTTAAAAGTATTTCCTGTTCCTCATAGCCACCGCAGGCAATCCTTATAGTAGTGCCGGCCGCTTCATGAATTTCAAATTCACCTTTTTCGCTGGCATAAAACAGGTTGCCCTTTTTATCAAGTTTAATAGCCGCGAAAGGAATAGGTTGTCCATTTTTATCAATGACCTTTCCCCTAATATCTATAGGTTGGGCATCGGCCAGTATATTCAGGCAAAGCAGCATAAGCAGACAAAGAGCACAGTGGTGGATGAGCTTTTTCATATTATTATAGTTCTGATAATAAAGGATGCCCTGGTTCAGCGCAGTGCATAAAATGAAATGTTAAAGAAAAGATAAGGGCCAGTAGAAACTGGCCCCTTTATCACTAACCGGCTTGTTAGATGACTATCTTAAGATGCAATAAAGTTGAATTTTCATACTAATCTTCTATTAATTGCCGGGTCTTACCTATGTTGTTATTTTTTAATTGTTTTGCTATCTCAATCAGGCGTATGAATTCGGAGCGATATCCTTCGGCATCATCCCCCCTTGCTTTTTTGGCTATTGCAGCTGCCTGATCAAATGATGCGGCAGAACGGAATTCAGAATTACAAAGCACCATCCCAAACTCAGCTACGGCAGCGGCAAATCTAAAATTATCTGAAGTGGAACTGATATCTATACTGCGATCTATTACAGGATGTTCAATGAGTTTACTTGCCTCCCCTTCCGGTTCTTTATATCGAAATTTTACAGTCAGCATTTCATTATTATGAACTGATCTGCTAAAAGGATTTAGATTGGTCTGATATTTAAGCGTATCTACATTTTTCAACCAGGTGGAGGATACTCCTGCAGGAATTATCTCGTAAAGTGCGGTTACAGTATGACCGCTTCCCAGCTCGCCGGCATCTTTCTTATCATTATTAAAATCTTCTTTGGCAAGCATTCTGTTCTCATACCCAATAAGGCGATAACCCTGCACCAGGGCAGGATTGAATTCAACCTGCAGCTTTACATCTTTTGCAATTGTAAACAAGGTGCCACCAAATTCATTTACCAGTACTTTTTTTGCTTCGGCAATTCCATCAATATAGGCATGGTTACCATTACCTTTATCAGCCAGCTTCTGCATTTTAGCATCCTGGTAATTGCCGGTTCCGTATCCAAGCACTGTAAGAAATACACCGCTTTTTCTTTCTGTTTCGATCAATCTTTCCATCGCGTCATCGCTGCTTTCTCCCACATTAAAATCTCCATCTGTACAAAGTATCACGCGATTGTTTCCGCCCCTGACGAAGTATTGCCTGGCAGTAGCATAGGCCAGTTTGATTCCTGCTCCTCCGGCTGTAGAACCACCAGCTTCCAGTTTATCAATGGCTTCTCTGATCCTCATTTTATCTGCTCCACTGGTCGGAGAAAGAATTAGTCCAGCTGCTCCTGCATAAACTACTATGGATATTCGATCCTCTTCCCGCAATTGATCCACCAGTAATTTCATAGAAGCTTTTACCAATGGAAGTTTATCCTCCGACATCATAGAACCAGATACATCAATAAGAAAGGTTAGATTAGAAGCAGGTAAATTTTCTGTCGGGATCTTTTTCCCCTGCAGTCCGATCAAAACCAGTTTATGTTCCTTATTCCATGGAGCATCTGACATCTCCGTATTAATTGAAAAAGATTTATCTCCTTTTGGCTGTGGGTATTCATAATGAAAATAATTCACCATTTCCTCAATACGTATCGCTCCCTCTGGTGGTAATTGTCCGCCATTCAGAAAACGCCTAATATTACTATAGGATGCCGCATCCACATCAATTGAGAAAGTAGACAGTGGGTTATCAGTCACTTTCAAAAACCGGTTCTCTGTTATATGATCATATCCTTCATGGTAACTCTCAAATTGTATTGGTTTCCTTCTGTCATAATATCCTGTTAAGCCATCTTCTTTATTATTCCAGGAATATGAATTCCCGTTCATAGTTTTCTTTTCTTCCGACAATATTCTTTTACCAGCAGAACCTGTACCTCTTGCAATAACTATTGTGTTTCTGATACTATCCGCTATTGCAAGGCAGCTAGTCTTTAAAATCACATTTATTACAGGTCTTCCGTTTACTTTTAATTCATGCTGATCATAACCCGCAGCATTTATGATCAGAATAGATTTTGCCCAACTTATCCGGATAGAATAATCTCCGGTCTGGTTGGAACTAGTTAGGGTACTGCTGCCTTTCACTTGAATAATGGCTCCTGATACCGGAGCTCCATTTTCATCACTGATCCTTCCTTTCACTGTCAAATCATGAAAAGGACGAAAAGCAACCATGAAAAATAAGATCGGTGCCAGGATTACTACTATAAGTTTCATATGATTCATTTTCTACCCTGATGCGGGTATTTAATGGATTGCATAAACCTTTTATGAATTTGTATAAATCCACAGTTCGTCAAGGTTAAGGTTTTTGACTTACTTTTAAACGTTGGCATTCATTCGTAACATAAAGCATTCTCAATTAAGCGACGAGGAACTGGTTCGGATCTATAAAGGATCCGATGACATGTCGGCGCTGGGTGAGATCTATCAGCGTTATATGGAATTGGTTTATGGGGTCTGCCTCAAATATTTTAAGGAGCCCGAAAGATCAAAGGATGCCGTTATGCAGGTTTTTGAGGAACTGGTAACAAAATTGAAAAAGCATGAGGTAGAGAATTTCAGAGGCTGGTTGCACCAGGTGGCAAAAAATCATTGCCTGATGCAATTAAGAACACCTAAAAACCTGAAAACAGTTGAATTCAAAACTGAAATTGTGCAATCGGAGGATAATCTGCATCTGGATGCTGTATTAGAGAAGGAAGAAAACTTTAAAATAATGGAATTCTGCATGGGTACACTTACTAAACAGCAGAGAGAAGCGATCCGGCTATTCTACCTGGAAGGCAAATGTTATAATGAGATCGTTGAAATGACTGGTGAAAACTGGAACCAGGTGAGAAGTTCCATACAAAACGGAAGAAGAAATCTGAAGAATTGCATGGAAGAAAAAATGAATGCAGAAAGCTAGAATTAATAATGCCAAAAGGTAAAAATATAAAACCATTCAATGCGGAAGATATCGAAAGATATCAGCAGGGCCAGATGTCGGCTTCCGAAAGAAATGCTTTGGAAAAAGCGGCATTGAATGATATCTTTCTCGCTGATGCCCTGGATGGTTTTATGACCACTCCAGTAGATCTGAATGCTGATATAACAGACCTAAAGAACAGGTTGGAAAACAGGCTGGAGGAAAAAACGAAGTTGATACCTATTGCACCGGATAAAAGCAATTGGCATTATCTGCGCATCGCAGCGATATTATTACTGATGGCCGGAGCCGGTTGGTTTTTTTA
>JAYTXP010000134.1:0-6440 GCA_043742885.1 Chitinophagaceae bacterium
CTTTGCAGCCTTGAAAACGCGTCAGTCCGTAATGAACCACCTTCGCAATTTTTGCATAATTGCACATATTGACCATGGTAAATCCACCCTGGCAGACAGACTATTGCAGCAGACCAATACCATTACTGACAGAGATATGATGGATCAGGTCCTGGATGATATGGATCTTGAAAGAGAGAAGGGGATCACCATCAAAAGCCATGCTATTCAAATCAATCATGAACATAAGGGCGAATCCTATGTGCTAAACCTGATTGATACACCTGGTCATGTAGACTTCAGTTATGAAGTTAGCCGTGCCCTGGCGGCCTGCGAAGGAGTCCTGCTTTTGGTAGACGCGACTCAGGGAATTCAGGCTCAGACAATCAGCAACTTATATCTTGCAATTGAAAATGATCTTGAGATCATTCCTGTGATCAATAAGATCGATATGGATGGGGCCATGATCGAAGAGGTCAAGGACCAGATCATAGATCTTATCGGTTGTAAACCAGAAGACATCCTGATGGCCAGTGCCCGTACAGGGCTTGGTGTAGATGCTATTCTGGAAGCTATAATCGATAGAATACCGCCTCCAAAGGGAGACCCTGAAGCGCCGTTGCAGGCATTAATATTTGATTCAGTGTATAATTCCTTCAGGGGAATAATAGTTTATTACCGGATCATGAACGGCTCCATTAAAAAGGGAGATAAAGTAAAATTAGTTTCAACAGGACAGGAATATGAAGCGGCTGAAGTGGGGATACTTAAATTAAAAATGACCGAGAAGCCTGAGGTGGGTTGTGGAGATGTGGGTTATATCATTACAGGTATTAAGAATGCAAAAGAAGTTCATGTAGGAGATACGATCACCGTGGCAAGTAATCCAAACCCTCAGCAGATCCAGGGATTCGAAGATGTGAAGCCAATGGTATTCGCTGGAATTTTTCCTGTGGATACGGATGATTTTGAAGAATTGCGCGATTGCATGGATAAACTGCAATTGAACGATGCTTCTTTAACCTATGAACTCGAAACCTCACAGGCCCTGGGATTTGGTTTCCGTTGCGGCTTCCTGGGTATGCTCCATATGGAGATCATACAGGAAAGGTTGGAAAGGGAATTCAACCAACTGGTGATAACGACGGTACCTAACGTTAGTTTTATTGCCTATACCACCGCCGGTTTAAAGATAATTGTAAACAATCCCACTGAATTTCCTGACCCTGTTAAAACAGAAAGAATAGAAGAGCCTTTTATTAAGGCACAGATCATTTCCAAGCCTGATTATATTGGTAATATAATGACCCTTTGTCTTGGTAAAAGAGGGATACTGGTAAACCAGAGTTATCTTACGCAGACCAGAGTTGAACTTATTTTCGAAATGCCATTGACAGAGATCGTTTTTGATTTTTATGATAAACTGAAATCACAGACCCGTGGTTATGCTTCTTTCGATTATCATCCTATCGGTTACCGCGATAGTGATATCGCTAAAATGGATATTCTACTGAATGGAGAAAAAGTGGATGCTTTATCCGCATTGATCCACCGTAGCAGGGCCCAGGATTTTGGTAAGAAACTTTGTGAAAAATTAAAAGAGCTGGTTCCCCGCCAGCAATTTCAGATCGCTATACAGGCAGCAATCGGTGCTAAGATCATATCTAGAGAAACAATTTCAGCTCTTCGGAAAGATGTTACCGCCAAATGTTACGGAGGTGATATTTCACGTAAGCGTAAACTTCTGGAAAAACAAAAAGAAGGAAAGAAAAGAATGCGCCAGATCGGTTCAGTAGAAATTCCACAGGAGGCTTTCCTGGCCGTACTGAAACTGGATGAATGATCAGCGTCGCAGGTAATTTAAAATAGCTACAACCGTTTCATTTTTCCATCGCCATTGAACCAACGCATAGATGAGTCCTGCACTGAATAAAGAGATCAGCAGGGTGATTAGGGGAGGCTGTTCAAATTTTCTTATTATAAGAACCAAAGGAAGAAATAAAACAGAGACAAGTATTGCCTGTATAAAAGGCTTCCATTCCATTTTAATTTTCAGGGCAACAAAAAAGACCAGCATTATAAATGTTTCAGTGCTAAGCGATGCTATAGCTGCACCCTGTTCTTTCAGGAAGGGGATTAGAAAATAATTCAGTGATAAATTCAATATAAGAGCCAGGCTGACCATCCACCATATCCAGGTGGCCCTTGTGAACTTTGACAAATAAAACATCAGGAAAAGATTACTGAGTGTAATAAGAAGGGGCAGGGGAGACAACCACTGTATTACAGCTATTGAGGGCCTGAACGCTTTTCCTGCAAATACATTGATCAGTTCTGGTGCCAGTAAAATAAATAATGCCATGGCAGGAATTGCCACAGTAAAAATAAAATTTAGCGATCGACTAAGAAGTCTGCGTGCCTCCTCCCTTTTTTCTTCCGCTTCAAACCAGGAGAATCGGGGAAATAAAATTGTATTTATTACAATGACCAATGACAGTGCCAGTCTCACCAGTTTCATAGCCGTGGTATAATAACCAACTTCCTCATCCCGGGTCAGCCAACCCAGCATAATTGTATCTGTAAAATCATAAATACTGATAAACGTGGAGGCAATGAAAAAGGAGAGCAATACCGGAAATTGAATAATTGAATTCTGTCTCACTGTTGTTTTGTCTGATCCGGGGCCTATATAAAATAAATTGATAAGAAGCGTGGCCACCTGAGTCAATGCTATGATTGCATAATATATCCGGTAATTTTCGGGCCCATGTAATAAAAGAAAAATAGCCGCTAGTCCCGTTAGTCTTAAAAATATATTTCTGCCAGCAATGAACCGAAAAGATTCCATGCCCTGCAGATACCAATCTGCTGCCAGTACATTTGAGATTATATAAGTAATCCCTAATCCGGTTAATAATGGCTCATGACTATAACGCGGATGTAAAGAAAGGAAGACAGCAAAAAAAACACAACCGACTATTGCCAGCAAGGCATGCCATCTTAATAATTTATTCAATAATTGTCGTCGAAGTGCAGGGTCATTCTTTGCCCTGGCGATCTGCCTTGTACCGTAAAGTGGAATTCCCAGGCAGGTAAGACTTATAACGAGGTTAGCCAGAAAGTCAACATAGTTTACTTTGCCGATCATGGCAGGTCCAAGTGTAGTGGTAATATACGGGAAGGTCACCAGCGGAAAAACAAGGCTGGTAATGGCTGATAAAAGCTGGTAACTGAAATTATGTTTGAGGTCCTTCAATGGCAGTAAATATACTGCTACTGGTCAATTCTCCCTACCATCATTGACCTTGTCTTTTTCCTTGCCTCTATTCTTATCTGATTTTTCCTGAAGTTTTTGTTCATTTCTATTTCCTTTGGGATCAAGTAGCGGATCGCCAACAGGGGCATCACCATCTTTAAGTTTAAGGGTGAAAACTTTGTCTACATGGATCCATTTTCCATTCTCCCATTTAAACCCTTCCTGGTCTCCATCAGGAATAAGTGTTTGAGCCAGTTCAGGTTGATCCGTTTCTGAGACTAGGTGATCAACCAGGATAATGCCCAGGTCGTCAATATAGTTCACCAATACGCGGGTATCTTTTTTGAATTCAATACCATAACGGTATTTGGTAGGAGAGGGTATGCTATCCTGTTCATAACTGAAGAAAGGTCCTCCAAATTGCGGTTCACCCCGATCAGTAAAACTGAGCACATCGATCCATTTCATTGAACTCTGGGCACCATTAGGATCAAATCCAAAAAGAGTATAATAATCTTTGTTATGGTATTGAGTTCTGATGATGCGATAATATATTGCCCCGATCCAGTTAGCTCGGGTCCTTACAGAATCTTCCGGTTTGGTAGTGAATTCGGAATAATCCCGCAATGGAATAAGTTTAAGCGAGCCATCAGCCGTTTTCATCTGAATCGCTCCACGCTGCCGTTGGTAATAATCATCGTAACTGATATTCCATGAAAATATCCTGAAACTGCTGTCTGGTGAATAGAGATGAGAGACACCAATGACAGAATCAAAAGGAAAATAAAAAGAATTCCTGATCTGAAGGGCTCTTACCAGGGTTTTTGTGAATATGCTATCAGACACCATGCGGTCAGCCTGCATGCTATCTGTATTGAGATAAAGAGAATAGTTTTTCAGGGTATCTTCCTTAGCTTTCAGAGCCCTGACATCTGCCGCATAGATCTTTACTCCCTGCGCATGGAGAGTACCAAGTGAGTAAAGCATTATACAAATGAAGAGAAGGATTTTCACTTATTTTTTTTAGATAGACAAAAATACACAAATCAGATGGTTGGTCCGGCCAAGCGGTTGCAAGCCATCATTTAGATGAAATTTGCCGACACTTTAACGGAGACGACAGCGAAATAGTATTATGATTTTCTTAAACTCTTTGCAAATTCAAGCAGACTGGCGAATTGCCAGTCAATATCTGGATGAGGGAAGGCTTGTTCCGGATTGGTGGTGGTTAGGAAAACGCTATAAATGCCGGCATTACGGGCGAAACGCATGTCGCTTGGCTTGTTACCAATCATGAGAGTCTTTTCCTGATCAATTTCAGGATGATCTTCAAATGCCCTGAAAGCCATACCAGGATTAGGTTTCCGGCATTCATGAGTATTATTCAGTGAGGTGCAAAAATAAATAGCATCAATGCGACCACCAGCCTCCCTGATTTTATTAAGCATTTTTAAATGAATATGGTCAAGATCGTCCAGGCTCATTAACCCCTTTTCTACACCCCGCTGATTTGTGATCACGATGATCTTAGCCACTATTCGGGAAAGAAGTGAGATTGCCTCCGGAACACCATCAAAAAAAACGAACTCCTTCCAATTCAACACATATTCATTCTTTTTTTCCAGATTAATCACTCCATCACGGTCGATCAATAAGGTCCATTCTTTGTTTATGGACTTAAGACCAGCCGGGTCTTTTGCCAGGTCTTTTTGCGCTTTTTGGAAGTCTTGCGGAACACCAATGTCAATGAAATATCCGTTATCCTTTATTCCCAAAAACCGGCCCTGGTCATAATGGGCTTCCAGGTAATCTTTTTCAAAAGAAAATTTTTCCGGATATCTTCTTTGCAGAAAACTATTAGTATTCAGGATATATAATCCTCCATTAATGCTACCCTCAGTGTAAAATTGTTTTTCACGAAATAGAGTGACAATATGTTTTTCATTGGTCTCCACAACTCCGTATCTGTCAAAATCCTGCATGGGTTTCAATAAAAGAGAACATTCAGCCCCTGATAGTTCATGAAGTTCCCATGCATTATTAAGATCGGCCTTGAATAAGGTATCTCCATTGGCTATTATTGCAATACTGCCTTCACATAGTTTGGCAGCCAGTTGAATGGCTCCTCCGGTTCCTAAAGGTTCTTCTTCGATTGACCAGGTGAAATTCAATGTGGAAAATTCCCGCTTCAGGTATTCCAGAATGATCTCTGAACGATAACCCAATGAAAATATGAATCGGGTAATGCCATGTCTGCGAAGCTGATTGATCACGTAAAATAAAAAAGGTCTTCCGGCTACCGGGGCCATGCATTTAGGAAGTTCCGGAACAACAGATCTTAATCTTGTTCCCAATCCGCCAGCTAATATGATGGCTTCTCTTGGTTCCATTCAGGATTGAGGTTTTTTCGAAGGGAAAATAGCTTCCTCCACCAATTGGCAAACGATATGGCCAATGGTGATATGACTTTCCTGTATTCTAGGTGTGTCTTTTGAGGGGATATTGATCAACCAATGGGAGAGAGGTTTCATTTTGCCACCCGTATCGCCGGTAAAGGCAATAGTGATCATTTTTTTCTCCCTGGCTACTTCAAATGCTTTTATAATGTTTGGAGAATTTCCGGAAGTGGATAATCCGATCAGTACATCTCCTTTTTGCCCAATACCATCTATCAATCGCGCGAATACCATATCATAACCATAGTCATTCCCTACTGCGGTCAGGTATGAACTGTTGCAATGCAAGGCTTCTGCAGGAAGCGCTTTTCTGTCAGTATAAAATCGTCCGGAAAACTCCGCTGCCAGATGCTGGGCATCGGCGGCACTTCCACCATTGCCACAGAAATAGACCCTGTTGCCATTTTTAAAAGCGTCGGTTATACATATCACCACTTTTTCAATTGTTTCAATTAATACCGGATCGTTTATTATTCTTGACTTGGTATCTATGGAGGACTGGATGATTATTTGAATTGAATTCATAATTAGCTGTGAGCTTTGAGCTATGAGCCTTGAGCTTCTAGCTCCTGGCATCTAGCTATTAGCAAATTGGTTTACAAATATAATTTAGTAATCAAATTATGAAGTATAGGAACTCCTAACTCCAAACTTCTAACTATTCCAAGTCTTCACTCCATAATCCACAAACTGGTAATTCCGACTCTGCCCGCCAAATCTTTCAAGTGCTTTATTAACGTGGTATTTTG
>JAYTXP010000135.1:0-16384 GCA_043742885.1 Chitinophagaceae bacterium
AAAAAATCACCGCGAAAGAAAAACAGGATATCATACAACGACTGCATTTTACAAATGATCTGAATGAGTGTCTGGCAGATATTATCATTGAAGCCATTGTTGAAAAAATAGAAGCCAAGCTGATCCTTTTTAATCAACTGGCCGAGATCAACCATAGCGAATGCATATTTGCCAGTAATACTTCCTCCCTTTCTATAGAAAAGATCGCGGAAGGGGTGCAAAAACCAGAAAGGGTGATCGGTATGCACTTTTTTAATCCGGCTACCATTATGAAATTGGTAGAAGTGGTGAACACCCATTTTACAAATGAAAATACTACACAAACTATTCTGGAGCTGATACGCTTAATGAATAAAAAGGCCGTGATCTGCCGTGATTCTCCGGGATTTATAGTCAACCGGGTGGCCAGGCCTTTTTATATCGAAACATTAAGACTGGTAGAAGAAGGACTGGTCGGCATAGAACAAGCTGATCGTTTACTGGAAGCTTCCGGTTTTCGTATGGGTCCATTTAAATTAATGGACCTGATAGGAAATGATATTAATTATGCGGTCAGTTGCTCCGTATATGATCAATTAAATCATCCCGAAAGACTAAAGCCTTCTTTACTGCAGGAAGAAAAAGTTAAGACAGGCAAACTGGGGAAAAAAACCGGCGCAGGTTTTTACAAGTATGAATAAAACATCATCGGTGTTTCCGACATTATGAAGAAGAAAATATTGGTTACAGGTGGTACGGGCTTTCTGGGAGCATACATTATTCAGGAACTGGTACATAAAGGCTACCAGGTTCGTGCGATACAGCGGACCAAAAAATTTCCCGACTTTATTGATCACTCCTCACTTCAACAGGTGGAATGGGTAGAAGGTGATATACTTGATATTATTTCATTGCAGGAAGCAATGATTGGAATTGACGCTGTAATTCATTCCGCGGCCGTTGTTTCATTTATTCCAAAAGAAAAATCCATCATGTACCAGGTAAATGTGGAAGGAACAGCCAATGCCGTAAATATGGCATTGGAAGCAGGCGTCTCCCGATTCATACATATTAGTTCCGTGGCCGCTCTTGGTCGTTTATCTACCGGAGGTCAGGTGGACGAAGAAAAAAAATGGGAAGAATCAAAGGTCAATACAGATTATGCGAAAAGCAAACATAAGGCGGAGCTGGAAGTATACAGAGGCATAGGTGAAGGAATGGATGCGGTAATATTGAATCCAAGTACGCTGATCGGTTATGGCGACTGGAATAGCAGTAGTTGTGCGATCTTTAAGAATATCTATAATGGATTTAAATTTTATACTTCTGGGTTAAATGGTTTTGTAGCGGTAGAAGATGTGGCAAGGGCCGCCGTTGCATTTCTTGAGAATGAAATATCAGCCGAAAGATTTTTATTAAACGGAGATAACTGGCCTTTTCAAAAACTTCAATATGCAATCGCCGATGGGTTTCATAAAAAAAGGCCATCAAAAAAAGCGGGGCCATTTTTATTGGGAATTGCCTGGAGAATGCAGGCTATATCCTCTTTTTTTAGCGGACATCCTCCGCTGCTAACCAGGCAAAGCGCCAAAGTGGCCCTTAGTGAAACCCGGTTCTATAGTCAGAAGATAGGTAAGTTTTTACCCGGATTTTCCTTCACTCCCATCGAAACTTCCATCAAACATGCCTGCGAAAAATACTTGCAGGGGTTGAAATAGTGCAACCATTATTCATTGCGTTGTATCTTTAAGGTATGCAGCGTCTACCCTTCATTTTCATCATTTTATTTTCTTTATTTACCCTGAATATCAAGGCTCAGTTCATCGTTTCGGGCACGGTTCTCGATTCAGCAACAAGAGAACCTTTGTGCCCTGCTTCCGTTTTCTGCCAGAATACCACCTTGGGAACAGGCACCAATAAATGGGGAGAATTCACTCTTAACCTGAAATCGGGTGGCTATGATCTGATCATTAGTTATACCGGGTATCAGACACAGACCGTTAGGGTATCTGAAAATAATAAATTGGAGATCCTGATGGTGAAAGAAGAAAAAAGCATGATGGAAGTGGTATTGAAAAATACTTTTGAGGTAGCTGATGGATTTACAAAATATGGCGATTTCTTTTTTAAGAATTTTATTGGGTCCACCCCTAACGCAGGGAAATGTTCCATTAATAATCCTGAAGTACTGAAATTCTTTTTTTATAAAAGATCGAACCGGCTTAAAGTAATGGCCAGTGAACCAGTGAAGGTGACTAATAATGCATTGGGATATACGCTTTCCTATTTGCTGGATTCATTTGTTTACTATTATAATACTGATCTCTATCTGTATCGGGGATATTGTTTGTTTACAGCAATGGATGGAACAGATAGTCTCAAAAAGATCTGGACCGCAACCAGGGTAAAAACTTATGAAGGGTCAAAAATGCAGTTTATGCGCAGTTATTATGACAGCACGTTGAAAGAAGATGGCTGGATCATAGATATGCTGGATGCAAACAGTGATAAAAAATTCAGCAAGGTGACCAATCCTTATGATACTACTTATTACGGGGCACTGGATAGTACCATGCAGATAGAGATATGGTATCCTCATAAGATCAGTGTGACCTATACCAAAAAAAGACCTGAGGCAGATTATTTAAAGAAAATGAATCTTCCTAAAACAGTACCATATATTATTTCCTATATAGATATAAAGAACTCTATTGCGATCATGGAGAATGGATACTATTATGATCAGCGCGACTGGGTGAACCAGGGCTATTGGAGCTGGAAGAATCTTGGTGATCTTCTTCCTTATGATTATTGAGCGTTATTGATCTTCTTCCAGATCTCCGGAATTCTCTTAATCCATATCAATTCTTTCATCTTTTCCCTCGCATCTTCCGCAGGTGATCCGAAATATACCTTTCCTCCGGCAATAGAGTCTTTGACACCGCTTTGCGCGTAGACTACCGCGTCTTTTCCTACTGTCAGTGTTTTATTTACTCCGACCTGTCCCCAGAGTATAACGCCATCTTCAATTATAGTAGCTCCGGCAATACCTACTTGTCCGGCAAACAAACAATTTTTTCCTACCACAGTATCATGCCCTATATGTACCAGATTATCGATCTTAGTACCTTCGCCAATAATAGTATCAGAACTTACACCACGGTCGATACAACAGTTAGCGCCTATCTCCACTGTATTTTCAACCAATACCCGTCCACATGAATCCATTTTTTTATAGTAAATAGGTCGGTTATTTTTTTTGTTATAATAAAAAGCGTCAGATCCGATCACGGTACCCGCCTGAATGATCACATCATCTCCCAATACACAATGATCAAGGATGCTGACATTAGGATGGATTATACAATTACGCCCGATACTAACCTGATTTCCTATATAAGCGCCTGGCATAACTACGCTTCCTTCACCAATACGGGCAGTTTCACTTATTTGCTGAAAAGAAGGTTGAAAGGGTCTATAGAACCGAACGATCTTCAAATAAGATTCAAAAGGATCGTCAACTATCAGCAGCGCTTTCCCTGAAGGGCATTCTGTTTTTTTATTGATAATTATAAAACTGGCTGCTGACTGAAGACATTTATCATAATATTTCGGATGATCTACAAATACAAGATCACCTGGTTCAACCTTATGAATCTCATTGATACCAGTGACCATTCCCTCTGTATTTCCTTCAATAGTAGCGCCGATCATTGAAGCGATGCTGGTAACAGGAACAGGATTTTCAAAACGCATGATCAGGTTTTTTAGAATTGAATTTTATTTATTTTCAAAGTTAATCTTATGCCGCAGCCTTACCGACAGAAAAAATCGTTGTTGCATCATCAGGTTTATCCACAAGAATATTTAAAATGTTAATAAAATAATTTGGAATATTTTTCGAGTTAAAGAAAATTATTTTTAATATTGTGGTAGGGAAATTTATTTCCCAGTACTTACTAACCCATCGATATAAATGTCCCTCCGCCTCCAGCGGGGGGATTTTTAATTTCAGCACTTATTTTTTTCATTCAGCATTTTATCTTTTGTAGGATTTCTCATTGAGGATTTGTAATAGAATTCGCAAATTGCAAAAGGTGGATCATAAACCCGGAAGTACCGGTTCCCTCCCTTTAACTACCTTTACCCATAACAAAAACGAGATAATGCTAAAATCAATGACGGGTTTTGGAAGAGCTGAAAAGAACGTAGGAAACAAAACCTTCCTTATAGATATCAAATCCCTAAATGGAAAACAATTCGAGCTTTCACTTAAACTACCCTCACTGCTGAGACCATTTGAATTCGATATACGCAAGCTTCTTTCCGAGAACCTGGGAAGAGGAACCGTGGATTGCAATATCAGCCTGAAAGATACAGGGCAGGCAAAACCCGTTACTATCAATACCGATCTGGCAAAAGCTTATTATAAACCATTAGCAGAATTATCCGCAGCGCTTAACCTGGATCCCTCTCATATTCTAAGCACCCTGGTAAAATTACCTGAGGTGATCACTCCAAGCAGTGAGACGCTGAATGATCAGGAGTGGATCGATTTTCAAAACGTTTTACTTTCGGCTATTGAAGATCTTAACCTGCACAGGCTGGAAGAAGGAAAATCGCTGGAAGAAGATCTTCGTTTGCGTATTCACAATATTGTTCAGCAACAGGATGAGGTGATCAAACTGGAACCACTTCGTAAGCAAAAGATACGCGATGGTATCACCCGCCTGCTGGAGGAAAATGTAGGTAAGGAGAACTATGATGGTAATCGCCTTGAACAGGAACTCATTTATTATATAGAAAAGATCGATATCACCGAAGAACAGGTACGATTAAAGAATCATTGCGATTATTTTCTGACCATGCTGGAAGAAAAAGAAGAATCCAAAGGAAAGAAGCTTTCCTTTCTTCTCCAGGAGATCGGTCGCGAGATCAATACCACCGGCTCCAAGGCCTATGATTCCACCATACAGAAATGCGTGGTACAGATGAAGGATGACCTGGAAAAAGCCAAGGAACAGATCTTAAATGTTCTCTAGAAGCAATCTTACATTTGCATTATGATCAAATTGGTAAAAAATCTTGCCGGGTCCTTTGTTGCAACCCTGATCATCCTCACTGGTTGCCAGACCATTGATCTTTTCGAAAAAACAGTGGACATACCTGGTCATTCCTGGAAAAGCAGCTTCAAACCTTCTTTTAGTTTTGCCATAAAAGATACTGCCGCTCCCTACCAGATTTATCTAACGCTTCGGCATGACGATAAATACAGCTTTAATAATATTTATGTGAACGTAACCACTCTTCAGCCCGGTGAGGATAGCGTTTTTTCTATTCGCCAGGATCTTCAACTGGCAAATGATGAAAAAGGATGGAGTTTTTCGGGTATTGGTATGGATGATATCTGGGATCATAGTCTGGCCCTTACTCCTACCAACCGCTATTTTTATTTCCGCAAACCAGGAACCTATACTTTCACCATTGAACAGATCATGCGTCAGGATCCGCTGGAGCATGTTTACAATGTGGGACTTCGCCTGATAAAAAAATGATCCCATATGCCTGAAAATGTCCGCAGCAGATTATTGAGAACTACGATTTTTTTCTGGCTGACCTTACTATACATCATTGCCGCCCTGGTATGGTGGTTCATTTCGCTTAATAAACAAAATGATATGATGCGCGATTTTGAGATCGACAATGTTCCGTATCATGTTGATGCTTCCAAAACACAGGCTACAATAAACGGTATTGAGGAATCACATGAACGTAACCGGAAGAAATACATTGGAGAAGGGGCTATATTCTTTCTCATCACGATGGTAGGAGCCGCATATGTAGTTCGATCTGTTCGCAAACAATTTCGCCTTCAGCAACAGCAACAGAATTTTATGATGGCCGTTACCCATGAACTGAAAACACCTATTGCTGTGGCCCGGCTGAACCTGGAACCATGCAGAAATATTCACTGGACCCTGAAAAGCAGAAAAAACTGATCCGTACCACATTGGATGAAACTGCCCGACTGAATTTTCTGACCAATAATATTCTAATCTCCGCTCAACTTGATACAAGGGGATATAAATTTTCAAAGGAAGATCTGGACCTTTCTGATCTACTTAAAGATTGTCTTCAGGAGTTTAGAAACCGTTTTCCAGACCGCCGTTTCACAGGGGTTATCAAAGAAGATGTTACTCTGAAAGGGGATCCGCTATTATTACAGATCCTTATCAATAATTTGCTGGAAAATGCCATTAAATACTCGCCTAGGGAGGGTGAAATAAAGGCGATACTGGAGAAAAAAGGTGACCAGATCGACCTTCAGGTGCAGGATCAGGGGCCTGGCATCCCTGATGATGAAAGAAAAAAAGTATTCAGCAAATTTTACCGTATCGGCAATGAATCTACCCGTAAAAAACAGGGTACCGGCCTTGGCCTATACCTTTGCAGAAAAATAGCCAGAGATCATAATGGGGACATTTCAGTGACAAACCTTGAAGGCGGAGGCAGTAATTTTATAGTCCGTTTTTAAATTACCATGAGCGAAAAAAAAGTATCCATATTATTAGTAGAAGATGAAGAGAACCTTCACGAAGCGCTTAAGCTGAACCTTGAACTGGAAGGTTATGAGGTTACTTCAGCGTTTGACGGAATATCCGCTCTTCAATCTGTTCAGAATGAATATTTCGACCTCATTATCATGGATGTTATGCTTCCTGAAATGGATGGCATCAATGTAACTGAAACCATTCGCATCAGTAATAATGAAGTGCCTATTCTTATACTCAGTGCGAAGAATTCAAGTGCTGACCGGGTATTGGGTTTGAAAAAAGGAGCAGATGATTACCTCGCAAAACCTTTTAATCTGGAAGAATTATTGCTTCGTGTGACCAAATTGATACATAAGAATCTGAGACTACAAGACAAATCCAGTGTTGGAGATACTTATAGTTTCGGAGGGAATACACTTGATTTCAAAGCACAGGAAGCCACACTTTCTGATGGAAAGGTTATTCAGCTAAGTAAGAAGGAGACCATGCTTTTGAAATTGCTGATTGAAAATAAAAATGAAGTGGTGCCAAGGGAAAAGATACTTCAATCCGTTTGGGGTTATAATGTATACCCAACCACCCGTACTATTGATAATTTTATCCTTAACTTTCGAAAATATTTTGAAGAGGATTCACGTAATCCAAAATATTTCCACTCTGTTAGAGGAGTTGGCTATAAATACGCGGAATGACCCGCTTCCAGTTTTTGCATTAATATTACCGCTTTTTCAAAAAACTCATTCACCGGATAGTCGGGTTTTACACCAGTATAGATCACTGCCTCACAGTCCGATAATAAGCCCAATAATTCATTGATACGTTCTTTATCAATTCCTTTTCCTTCGAGAAGATGGCTCAATGCTGATTTATTTAATCCGCTACCTGAATAGTGAAATTCATGATCAAGATATTCCAGTGTTTTATCCCGAATGAAAATAAAAATGGCCTCATCAGGTGCAGACAATAATTCTTTTCCCTGTGTAAATAATTCTTCCACCCGCGGCTTCGTTGCAAGAATTTCATTTTTCCCGAATTCTGCCCCCGTTTTTCTAATTCTTCTCCATAGTAAATAAAATAAAGGAACACCTAATAGCGCCAGCCACCAGTATGTCTTTGCATAATCTTTTTCATTTACTGGAGATGGTTTTGCTATGGCCAATTCCTTATCCAGAATATTCACCGCCAGCGGTTGCGTATTAACTGTACGATATTTTTCGCTATCTGGTTCAAAAAAACTAAAAATTACCGCGGGTAAAATATAATTACCTGCTTTGGAGGAAACGAAAGAATAACGAAAAACCCGGCTACCTTCAAAAGGAACAGCTTGCTTTTTCAGAGAATCTGCCAGCACCGCTTCAAACCCTTCTATATTCGTGGGCCAGGATATAATTGGTGCTGTTAGCTGAATAAAATTTCCCTTACCTCTGACTTCCAATTGAAATACTCCAGCTTCGTTTTTTGCCAGTGTTGTTTTTACTAAACTGGCCTGGATTTGAAATTTTCCCACCGCCCCACTAAAACTATCCGGTCTGTTTTTTTCAGTAAGCGGTTTCACCTTTATAGTCAGGGGAACACTGCTAACCACGTTTTCAAATTCATTACTACCCGTGGGTTCATCCCCCTCACTATTTAATAAACCTTCAGCTACTTCCTGCTCTTTCTTTCCTGATATTGAAAATTGAACCCGGTTCTTAATTTCCATCCCATCAATAGTAAGATCGCCGGGCTGCAAAGGATATAATTGTACCTGCCTTATTAAATGCACATCAAAATCTTTTCCATCGACCATTTCAATAGTCTTTACGTGATCTGATAAATTGACAATATCATGTACTGCAAATCCATAAAAGCCAGGGTTACGAATTATATCCGAACGGGATCCCAGTCGGGAATATAATTTATAGGTAGCTATCACGGGTTCTCCCACAAAACAGGTTCTTCTATCAACTGTCATGCGTACAAAGAGATTTTCATTGATTTTTTTATACGGATCTTCCCCTGGCTTCAGAAGGTAGCCTTCGTCAAGTTTTTCTTTTTGAGAATATACAAGCGCCTGCCTGGCGGAAACAATATTTAATGTAGCGGTGCTGCTTCGGATGGTCTTTCCCTTGTAGGTGGCAAAAGCCTGCGGAGCATTGATAATTCCTGGTGAGGTAGCTAATACAGTAAATACAAAATTTTGCATCTGGATGGTGCCTGAGGATGAAGGCATTGCCGCCTTATAAGAAATAGGACCGTTTATCATTTTCAAACCCGGAAATGATTTCACCCGAAAATTGCTTATTCTATCCACATCCTCCCAGATATATTGAATGGTAAAGGATTCTCCCTCTACTACCGGACCTGCAGGAACCACAGTGCGGAACCTGGGCTGTCCATTGGCAGTGAACAGGTTTGCAGTGATTAATAATAAAGAAAGGAGTTTCCTCACTATGCTAAAATAAAAAACAGCGTTTAGGCGTCTTAGTTAAATATGCTGAATGGTGAAAATACGTCAATCCAGGTCGCCCAGCTGAGGGCGGATCAGGATCTCTTCCACGCAGGCAGCAGCAGATAATTGTGTACTGGCAAATACCATTTTAGCAATATCCGAGGCTTCCATGATCCTTTTCGAAGAATTATCAAAATTACCCCATGAAGCAGTTAACACGGCTCCGGGATGAACAGCCGTTACTTTTATTCCATATTCTTTCATTTCTTCCCGAAGGTTTTTAGAAAAGCCATACATGGCAAATTTGCTGATACTGTAAGCACCCCCGTTAGGATAAGCATCCATTGATGCAACAGAACAGATATTAAAAATATGCCCGCTTTTCCGGGCCATCATAGAAGGTAATAATACCCGGGTAAGGTGATAGGCACTATAAAGATTAATGGCCATCTGGCTTTCTAACAGACCATCAGGCTCATTGTACACGCTGCCAGGCTCAAACAGACCCGCGTTATTGATCAGAATATCCGGAATGGCTAAACTAAGGCACCATTCTCCAAATGCAAGAGCATTATCCTTCAAAGAAAGATCAAATGCTTTTGCGCGAATATCCACCTTTGGAAATCGGGTCACTAATTCGTCTAATGTCTTATATAATGCAACTTCATTGCGAGAACTTATAATAAGATCATGTCCATTCTTTGCGAAGATCTCCGCAATGGATTTACCAATTCCTTTTGAAGCGCCTGTCACAATTACCTTCATGTCTGAATTTTTTCTAGTTTCTTTGCAAATCTACATGTCCCCGAAGTACAAATATTTGTTTTTTGATCTTGACCATACTCTGTGGGACTTTGAGGCCAATAGCCGTCAAACCCTTGAAGAGTTATATAGTGATCTTGAACTTTCCCATCGCGGAGTACTCGATTTCAATATGTTTCACCAGAATTATCTCATTCATAATGAAAAACTCTGGGATCGCTATCGAAATGGCTTTATAAAAGTAGATGAACTTCGCTGGAAAAGAATGTGGCTCACCCTACTTGATTTTAAGATCGCTGATGAACCTCTGGCCCGCAATATGGGTATTAGCTTCCTTGAAAAATTACCTACCCGAAAAATACTATTTCCAGACACTATCCATATTCTGGACTATTTAATAAATAAGGGTTACGAACTGCACCTTATCACCAATGGATTTGAAAAGACGCAGCATAGCAAATTGAAAAATGCTGCTCTTGACAAATATTTTAAGGAAGTCATCACCTCTGAAGGCAGTAATAGTTTAAAACCACATAAAGAGATTTTCGATTATGCGCTTGGAAAAACAGGCGCTAGTTATTCAAACAGTATTATGATCGGCGATAGTGTGGAAGTAGATATTATAGGGGCACATAATGCAGGAATGGACCAGATCTTCGTAAATCATATCGGGCAAATAACGGAATTCAAACCTACTTATACAGTTACCGGACTTAAACAGCTTGAGAAAATATTTTAGTAGCTTCAACTCACTATTCACTACTCACCAGGTCGCCACCACTGTTACCCCACCCTTCGTCATCTCCCCCATCTTCACATTCACTTTAGCATGCAAGGGTAAAAATAAATCAACCCTGGAGCCAAAACGAATAAAGCCTAATTCTTCGGTTTGCCTTACAGTTTGTCCAACCTGCAAATAATTGCTGATTCTTTTTGCCAGCGCACCCGCGATCTGTTTTACCAGTATCTCCTTGCCATTATGATTGTAAACAGTGGTAAAACGTTCGTTCTCGGTAGATGATTTGGGATGCCAGGCAACCAGGTATTTCCCTTTATGGTATTTGCTATATACAACTTCTCCGGCAACAGGATTTCGATTCACATGTACATTCAGTGGACTCATGAAAATAGAGATCTGTATTCTTCGGTCAGAAAAATATTCATCTGCCATTACTTCTTCCACAACCACCACTTTACCATCGGCAGGTGCCACAATAGAATTGTCAAGTACCGTTAACTGGCGTGAGGGAATACGGAAAAAAGAAACTACGAATAACAATAATCCAAAAGTGGCCAGAAAAATAAGCCAGCATAATAATGGCACCGCATAGCTGATCAGGTAAAATGACAGAATATTTATTATTCCGAAAATGATCACCGCAATGGCTATGGACTTATATCCTTCTTTATGAATGGTCATGGGCCTTGTTATAGACTCAAAGATAAGACCAACACTACATATAGCCACACAAAGGGAATGGCCACCAGCAGAGAATCAAACCTGTCAAGAAACCCACCATGTCCGGGCATGAAATGACCACTGTCTTTCACCCCTGCCATACGTTTTAGTTTTGATTCCATCAGGTCTCCGAATGTTCCGGTAACGCATGCGATACCGGAAATAATATAATAATGATAATGAGCAAAAGGTAATTGATCACTGATGATCTTACTGGCAAGAGTTCCACTGAGTGCCACACTTAAAATAGCACCAATCATCGTTCCTTCCCAGGTTTTTTTCGGTGAGATCTTAGATAAAGGTGTTCTTCCAACTAATGAGCCGGATATATAAGCCATCGTATCATTGATCCAGATACTGAAGATCACCAGAAGAGGCAGAGTTGGTACCATCAAATTGCCGGCTTTAATATGAGGGAACCTATACAGTTCCATCATAAGTGCCCAGCAAAGAGAAATATAAAATACTCCTGCTGCGGAAAAGCTAATATTTTTTAGGCGGATATTATCCTCAAATAAAAGTTCGATAACGGGCAAAACGATAAGAGAGATCATACCTAACCACAGACCAATAGCAGGTAATTTGAATCCAAAAATATCAAACCCTTCACCGGCGAGGAACAACATCATGCACCAGCCCGCGATCATTACTCCCCATTTATGAAAAGGAGTGATGTCGGTATAGCCCCGATCGATCTTTCCCATTAATTGCTGGTACTCGAACCAGCACCCAAAATGAATAATAGAAAATAAAATAAAAAAACTCCATTGATTCCATACCAACCCAACGCCCATCACGATCACGAATAGAATCGCAGTCAGTGCCCGGGTTCGAAATGTTTGAAGATTGAAGGCCATATCAGAAAGGATGATCTTTTACCGGCACAGCATCCTCCGCATATACCGATTCAAAATTTTGGGTCGACTTGCTTTTCATCCATTGAATCAAATAGGTAATGATAGCCAGGCTTACAACTGCTCCCGCAGCAAGTGCCACTATATTTCCACTAAAAGGTGCGGAAGATTCCTTCAGCGTCTCCGGCATAAAATAAGCTACAGTTATAACAAAAGCATCATAAACAAAATGCGCGAGCATGGCAGCATACAAACTACCACTATACCAATAAATTGAACCCAGCAATATTCCCAGCAGGAAGCGTGGCAGAAAACCTAAAAATTGCATATGAATAGCGGAAAACAAAATGGCCGAAACAATAATACCAACCCAGGGACTCTTAAATGCTTTGATCAGTGATCGCTGGATCAAACCCCGAAACACAAGTTCCTCTCCTACTGCGGCCAGTCCTGCTACAAAGATCAAATTCAATATTAGATCCTTCACCGTATGATGAGATAATAATGCCATGGTAGCTTTAGCCGCTTCCGCTTCGGTGGATTTCATCCAGTCGTCGATAACTTTTGGCAGGGGCAATTGCTGATTCATTACGCCCAGAAAATTTGCAAGGGGCAGAGCTAGTAGCATGATGGCAATACCTGTAATCCAGTACAAAAATTGCGGAGGTGGTTTTAAACCAAGAAATTTTTTAATATGCTCACTAAATAAATAAGCGCAGAACAAACTGGGCAATAAAAATAGGCCAATAAATTGCACCACCTGCAGGCCACGGATGAAATTGGGCGCATTGGGATGATCATAATTGATATTAACCAGATCCTGTATTCCCTTCATGCCCATGGCCTTGCCGTAGATCTGGTAAACGACCAATCCGCCAACAGCTGAAAATACCACGAAGCTTACTATGGCCAAACAGATAAATAATAAAAACTGGCTAAGACCTGACTTTGTTTTTAATGAGCCCTTCATTCGTTCCCTTGTGATTTAGATCGTAAATTTGCCGTTTACTGAAGTAAAAGAATGGTAAAGATAGGTAACATAGAACTTCCTGATCCGCTGGGTATCAACTTCCCACTGCTGCTGGCTCCAATGGAGGATGTGAGTGATCCGCCATTCCGGGCTGTATGCAAGGATAATGGCGCGGACCTGATGTACACCGAATTCATTTCCAGTGAAGGATTGATTCGTGATGCCATCAAAAGTCGTAAAAAGCTCGACATCTTCGATTATGAAAGACCGGTAGGCATTCAGATATTTGGAGGAGATGAAGAAAGTCTTTCTATGGCCGCACGTATTGTAGAGGTCACTAACCCTGATCTGCTGGATATAAATTTTGGATGTCCCGTAAAAAAGGTGGCGCTTCGCGGCGCAGGTGCCGGAGTATTAAAAGATATAGACCTGATGGTTCGGCTTACTTCCGCCGTGGTGAGATCCACTAATCTTCCAGTTACAGTTAAGACCCGGCTTGGCTGGGATGAAAATACAAGGAATATTGAAGAAGTGGCAGAGCGACTTCAGGATGTAGGCATCAAAGCCCTGGCCATTCATGGACGTACGCGTACGCAGATGTATAAAGGCTCTGCCGACTGGACCCTTATCGGAAAAGTGAAGAATAACCCACGCATACAAATTCCCATATTTGGAAATGGTGATATCGATTCTCCGGAAAAAGCGTTGGAATATCGTACTCGTTATGGTGTAGATGGTATTATGATCGGTCGGGCCGCTATTGGTTATCCATGGATCTTCGATGAGATCAAACACTTTATAAAAACAGGCGAGCATCTTCCTGCGCCAGGTATTGAAGATCGTGTAACGGTTTGCCGTAAACATTTACAGAAATCTGTAGAATGGAAAGGACCTATAGTTGGTATCAATGAAATGCGAAGGCATTATGCGAATTATCTGCGCGGACTTCCTAATATTAAAGAGTTCCGTAATCAACTGGTTACATTAAAAACAGAAGAAGAAGTGAATGAAGTGCTCTCGGAAGTATTAACCACTTACCAGGGTTATCGTTTCGAAAAGCAATCAATTGAGCTGATTAATTATCATGAGAAATGTCCTGTATAAACGTATATACGTTTACAGATCCAGTTTTGCCGGAGCCACAGACGGCCCATAATATCCTTTCAACTCTCCTTTCTCATCGATCAGGTATTTTGAAAAATTCCACTCGGGTTGTTTATCGTTCCATCCATTCTTAGCCGGATCAGTGAGCCATTGATATACCGGGTTCTGATTTGCCCCTTTAATAACTGAAGATTTTTTTGCTAAGAGAAAGGTTACCCCATAATTTATTTTGCAGAATTCTGCGATCTCTTCATCAGAACCTTTTTCCTGTTCCTTAAAATCATTTGCCGGGAAACCAATTACCACCAATTTGTCTTTCATCCTTTCAGATAATGCCTGTAGTTCTGCGTATTGATCAGTATACCCGCAGTTGCTGGCCGTATTAACCAATAATAATTTTTTCCCTTTGAGATCAGCAAAAGAAAATTCCTTGCCATTATTCAATGTAACATGCAATTCATAAAATGACATAGGCGCGGTTTTATTATTTGTAACAGATGAACGATGACTGCCAGTGAGTTTATTGATCCACATAATAGCCGGATATACTGTTTTTAGAACTTTTTGTCTATAACTCATATTTCTTGAATTTCGGTTTACGATCTCTACCCAAATGGCAAATACACCAATAAGTATAAATACAACAAACAGGAATCTTTTTAGTTTTCTCATCTGATCACCCATTTAAAAATTTTCAGTTTGCCTTTTAAAGGGGGGTATTTAATAGCAGGATCGAACCAGGTTGGCGTTTTCATTACCGCTTTTTTATGACTAAAGGTCTCATAGGAATATTTCCCATGATAAAGTCCGGTACCGCTATTGCCTCTTCCACCAAAAGGCAGATTATGATTGGTCAGATGCCATGAGGAATTATTAATGCAGGCACCTCCGGAAGGAACAGCATCCAACCATTCATTTTCTTTCTGACTACTGGAAGTGTACACATAAAATGAAAGCGGATCCGGATGGCGGTCAATAATGGATTTAGCTTCTTCCATACTGGAGAATTCCACTACAGGTAAGACCGGACCAAAGATCTCATCGTTCATTACCGACGAATCAATAGATATATCTGTGAGAATGGTGGGTTCAATATATAATTGATCAGGCAATGTTTTTCCACCGTAAATAATTTTCCCCTGTTTTAAATAATTAGAAACCCGATCAAATTGTCCCTTATTTATAAGGCGGCCATAATTATAACTCTGGCTGGCATCCTCGCCAAAGAATTGCTTCACTGTTCTAATCATTTCCTGCAGAAAAGCCTCTTTAATATTTTTATTCACCAAAATATAATCAGGAGCTACACACATTTGCCCTGCATTGGAAAATTTTGTCATAGCGATCCTTCTTGCTGCCACTTTCAGGTTAGCATCTTCCTCCACCACACAGGGAGATTTGCCTCCTAATTCCAATGTACAGGGAACCAGTTTGTCTGCCGCCATTTTATAGATCAGTCGCCCTACGCTGGTGCTCCCCGTATAAAAAACATGATCAAAACGAAACTCTTCCATCATTCCCGGAATTACTTTTGCACCATCACCTGATACATACAAAATATATTCAGGAGGAAATAACTCTTCTATAATGATTTTCATTATATCTGCAGTGGCAGGCGCAAATTCAGATGGCTTTAAAACGACACAATTACCAGCAGCAATAGCTCCTATCAGTGGATTTATTAATAATTGAAATGGATAGTTCCATGGACCGATTATCAACACTACCCCCAAAGGTTCTGTAAGTAATTTGCTTCCTGACGGAAGATTGACGAGATTGGTTTTTACTCTTTTCGGCTGCATCCATCGATATATATGCCGGATGGCAGAATTTAATTCGGCAAGCACCATTCCATTTTCAGCCACCCAACACTCCTCCTTTGATTTTTTCAGATCGATGTATAGTGCCTCATAAATGTCCTCCTCATGTTTAATAATGGAGTCCCTGAGTTTTTTCAATTGCTCCTTGCGGAATTTGAGGGATCGAGTGGCGCCGCTATTGAACCAGGCACGCATTCTTTCCAACTGAACGATCTCTGCCATTGTCCTAATTTTGATTGAAATTAACTAAATCGAATGACGGATGATTACTTTATGATGCAAGCCCTTAAAGAGGCACAACAAGCATTGGAAGAGGAAGAGATACCCATCGGTGCTGTAGTAGTTATAAATGACCGCATTGTAGCTCGTGGTCATAATATGACTGAAAGATTGAAAGACCCTACTGCCCATGCCGAGATGATCGCCCTCACTTCTGCCTTTAATGCATTGG
>JAYTXP010000136.1:0-3931 GCA_043742885.1 Chitinophagaceae bacterium
CTCCAGCAATGCGGATAGCTATGCTCGTATTTCTCTACTTTAAAAGCCCGGTTCTCTTTTTTCAGTTTTACAGAGAGATCAACATTCACATCTACATAATCCTTCTCGTCCTTATAATTCTTTACATAACGGTTGCTGAATTCACCAAGGCCATCTACAAATTTTCCCTGGCGATCCACCATGGTAAGTATACCGATATCATATTTTTTACCAACACGAAAGTCATCGGCACCAAATGCCGGTGCAGTATGTACGATGCCTGTACCATCTTCTGTGGTCACAAAATCTCCAAGCAATATTCTAAATGGTTTGGCTCCTGGCTGTATTTCTTCAATAACTGCGGGAGAGTTCGCTTTATAAGGAAGCAATTGCTCGTATTCGCATCCTTCAAGCTTCGATCCTTTGAATTCCATCAGGATCTTCCATGGAAGAATTTTCTGTTTTTCATTATACCCCTCAAAATCTCCATCCCTGCCCTCTCCCTTAAAATATTTCGGCAACAAGGCCTTTGCCAGTATTATATTAACAGGTATATGCAGATAAGGATTGAAAGTTTTTACCAGCACATAATCAATATTAGGACCAACAGTAAGTCCGAGATTGGAAGGAAGTGTCCAGGGTGTAGTGGTCCAGGCCAGAAAGAAAAGTTCTGAGTTAGTAGTTAGGAGTTGGGAGTAGAGAAATTCACTTCGATGGTTTTGTATCGCTTTGAACATAGCCACTGCGCTGGTATCTTTTACATCCTTGTAAGTACCTGGCTGATTCAATTCATGAGAACTCAGGCCAGTGCCTGCTGCAGGAGAATAAGGTTGAATACTTACGCTTTCATAAAGCAATCCTTTTTTATACAACTCACTAAGTAACCACCAAAGTGTTTCAATGTATTCATTCTTAAATGTGATATAAGGATCATTCAGGTCTACCCAATACCCCATCTTGCGGGTAAGATCATCCCATTTATCTTTATAGCGAAGTACTGCTTCACGGCATTTTTTATTATAATCTTCAACAGATATTTTCTTTCCAATATCTTCTTTGGTAATGCCCAGCTCCTTTTCCACTCCCAGTTCAATAGGAAGGCCATGGGTATCCCAGCCACCTTTTCTTTTTACCAGGAAGCCTTGCATGGTTTTATATCGACAAACCATATCCTTCAGCGTTCGGGAGATCACATGGTGAATACCGGGCATACCATTAGCGCTGGGCGGACCTTCATAAAAAACAAAAGGTGTAGCCCCGGCGCGAAGGGAGATACTTTTTTCAAAGGTTTGATTATCACTCCAGTATTTAAGAATTTCTTTCTCAAATGCCGGGAGGTTCAGGCCTTCGTATTCGTGATATTTTTTTTTCATATTCCGCAGAAAGGTTTGCAAAGGTAAGAAAAACCAAGGCCTAATAAATGCAAAAGCCACCCTGCAATTGACTGCAAGATGGCTTTTCAAAAAAATATTAATTAAAAGCTGGTGGTACCGTTGGCCTGATAAGTAAACCTAAATGTATAATAACGCTGCTCATTTATTTTTACCTGGTCGGTAGCGTTGGCAGCAGGTGTAACACCTCCTTTATAATAATTCAGCACTTCGAGTTTGGCATATTTACCATTAGCGGTGCGAATTACCAGTACTCTTCCCGGAATTGGAGTGAGCAGATTGTTTGCACCATCATAACTATACCATCCTTTTCCGGAACCTTTAGTAATAGCATAAGAAACCGGATGGTTATCTACTCTGAATACAGAATCAACAGGAATAGTGGTCAGTGATTCAAAAGCTCCTACCCAAACAAATGCACCGCCTGTACCCGGACCAGATGTTACATTGTTTACACGAATGGTGGTACCTGAGAAGGCCATATCCCAGTTAGAACTGGCAGAATCGGCATTGGATACCCATGAATTGGTACGCAGACTAAAAAAAGTATATTTTCCTGCACCAAAGGGCTGACCCTGAGAACTGATACCAATAATAGTATCGGCAGGAAGATTTCTCACAGTAACGATATTACCTGAAACGGATACATTATATGCTGTAGGATCTGCAGGTGTTGGTGCAAGTATATTGTCTTTTTTGCAGGCGGTTAAAAGCGTTGTTACTGCAAGTAGAGAAAGGATCAACTGTTTCATTTTTTATTTTTTGTTTTGTTATAAGGTCAATGTTTATTGTTTCTAAAGAATTGATAATTCGCGCCCATGTAAACCATGCGACCCTGAAGGTTTGGCAAATAAGATAGGTCGCGATAGTTGGCAACATTATCGATGCCCGCCTGAAGTCTCCAGCCGTTTTTTAATTCTTTACCAGCGGTAATATTCACAAGAAGAAATCCATTAGCAAATTCATCCTGTTCGTTGTAGATGCCATTACCATCTTTATCAGCAACCGCCCACTCGCTGCGGTAAGAAAGTCGAAGCGTAGCATAGAAAAGAGTTGGTTTCTGCCAGGTGAATTTCAGATTGCCCATATGACGGCTCCTGTTAGGAAGGCCGATATATTCTTTCAACTGCAGTAAGCGACTATATCCGTTTTCGTCACGGGTATATTGTTTACCTTCTTTTACTGATTTTCTTTCATCCTTATCCGCTGTATTCAGGAATTGATAGCCGGAAGAAATGGTAAGATTTGATATTGGTTTCCAGGTAAGTTCCAGTTCAGTACCCTGGGTAAATGCTTTTTTTACATTGATATAAGAGAATACCTGGGCACCGGTTGATTTGGTAGCCACCTGCCTTACATCGATCAGATTCTCCACATCATTGCGGAAAACATTCAATGTGCCGGAGAGTTTGCTGCTAAGAATAAAATTCGCACCCAGGTTGGCACCAGTAGAAAATTCCGGGGTAAGTGTTTTCAGTTTATAAAAATCTTCCTTGATCTCAGAGATCTGACCGAGCTGCTGTAATTGGGTTATGATCTTAACTGCATCAATAGTTCCGAAAACGGAATAACCACCAGCGGCATTATTTGTAAAATTTAAATAGAGCTGGCGAAAATCGGGTGCCTTGAATCCACGGCCAACAGAAGCATTAAAAGAAAGTTTGGGAGAGGTTTTAAAGCGAATTGCCAGTTTAGGACTAAATGCACCTGCGAATAATTTGTTATCATCATAACGGAAACCTGCTATCAGCGTCATTTTATCAAAGGGTCTCCATTCTTCCTGTACAAATCCATAAAGGATCTGATTTTGCTTTTGGCTGCTCAGATCATCGTAGCGGGTTGATCTTGCCTGGTCCATACTGTATCCTGCACCAAGTGTAAGTGTAGATTTATCAGAATTGATATCCGTTTGGTTTTCGATACGGTAAAAATTCTGTTTGAATTCATCATTATAAGCACTGTCCGGCACTTCCCGAAAGCGAAGCTGCTGTGATCCACTGTAGGCAGTGAAATAACCCCGCATTGTACTGGTTATGTTTTTGCTGAACTGATGTTGAAATGCCGGGCTGATATTAAGATCGCTGTTTTGTTCCCTTCCATAAGAATTGGTAACATTTCCATTATTACCTACAGCAAATTCCTGTTTAATATGATCCAGCGTATGACGAATGCTAAGAGAAAGTTTGCTTCGCTGATTTAATATATAATGAGTTTGTAATTGATTTGTAAAACGACGAATAGGCTGCGCGATGCGGTCAGTAGAAAAAGGGCGAAAACTTACTGCGTCAAATAAAAGCGCATCACCCGAATATTGCCAGCCGAATTTTCCAATGGTAGAACCCATTCTTGTATTCAGATCCAGGCTTTTGAATGCTTCATTATTCCAGGGACTGGCCCAGCCTTTATCAGGATCACCGAAACCATAACGTATACCCAGCTCTGCGTTTTTACGAAAAGAATGATCAGTGATAATATTTATCACACCTGCCATTGCTTCAGATCCATATAAACTGGAGGAAGGACCTTTTACTATTTCTATTTTCTTCACGGAACCTGCAGAG
>JAYTXP010000137.1:0-17595 GCA_043742885.1 Chitinophagaceae bacterium
TGCACTACCGAAACAGTTCCATCATCTACGAGCAAGGTTTCTTTTGATTCAGTAACCGCCACCTCATCCTCTGTTTCCTCCGGATGAGGATCCAGGTTATATACCAGTTTTTCTTCTTTTAATTCGGTCTCTGGTTCCAGTGGTCTCGGTGCATATTTTTCATAGCTCATAGAAGGTGCCGAAACAGAAATCTGGATTGCCGGCAATATAACCGCCACCTTAGAAGTTCCAAGTCCGGATTTCTCCGAAGTATTCATTTTTGTGAGTTCAAATTGCAGTAATTGCACCGTTCCCAAAAGGATCGATGGGTCCACATTAGCGTCCAACTGCTCTTTTAATCTTTTTACCAGTGCCTCGATTCGTATCATGATGGGTTGTTTAACAGAGGAACAGTAAATTACAAACATTCTGCCAATAAAATCCCTAACATTGCCCTCCAAACAATCTTAACAATGTTTATTGAACCTATCGTAGGTGTTAAGCGGCCCGGAAGTATCGAAGTGATCTGCGGTTCCATGTTCAGTGGAAAAACGGAAGAATTGATCCGCCGGCTTCGCAGAGCCAAGATCGCTAATCAAAAAGTAGAAATATTCAAACCTGCAATAGATAACAGGTATGACAGTGTGAAGATCGTTTCTCATGATGCCACTGCCATTCTTTCCACTCCGGTTGACAATTCTTCAAAAATTATGGAGATGGCCAGTCAGGTTGAAGTGATCGGGGTAGATGAAGCGCAATTCTTTGATGAAGGTATCACTGAGGTATGCGATCGGCTCGCATTCAGCGGAGTTAGGGTGATCGTGGCCGGGTTAGATATGGATTACCTGGGCAATCCATTTGGTCAGATGCCTTATATAATGGCTAAGGCTGATTATGTAACTAAACTGCATGCGATCTGCATGCAATGTGGAAATATCGCTCATTATTCATATCGGAAGATCGCACAGGAAGGGCAGGTGGTGCTTGGTGCAAAAGATGCATACGAACCCCGGTGCCGGATCTGTTATAAAAAAGGTTGATCTGATTCAGGTAAAATTACCTTGCTGTACCCTTGGTTTTAGTTTTTGCAATAATGTCAAAATTCATTCCACCACCTGAGGCTTTAAATTTCATATCCTGGTCCGCAGTAACCACCAAACCAGAACGACTGTCTACAACCAGTGTACCTTCAATATCGCCAGTCATTCCCATTTTTTCAGCTTTGGAATTTACCTTTGTCTTTTCTTCCAGCGTGACCATATCACCTTCGATATCTTTTACTTTATAGGTTGATGTATAGGTGCCGGGCATAGTTCCTTTCAATACAGATGTTTTGTTCCAACTGTCACCCACTTTCACTTCTTTATTTGGAAACACACTCCAGAATCGCCCGAACTGTCCTTTGATCTCATCTCCATTGAATTGCTTATCAAACTGCCGCATCATCTGCTCTCTTTTTTCTCCTTCCAATCCCAGTGAATCAGCGATTGAAAGTCCCATTCTCTCAAAGCCTGTTACATCCAATACGGATCCTTCCGCATTAACCTTCATGATAAATTTCTGATGTTTTATAGCGGAGAAAAGTTTGTTAAGCATCGTCAATGCACTGTCTTTTTCAGAAGCCCCTGATCCTGTATCGGGTTTATCTGTATCGATCTCAATATTCATACCCCCTGCACCGGTCTTCATAGAAAATCGATCTATACTTCCTTCAATGGTTCTGATATCCGCGCTATCGGAAATTACCTTTAATGAATAATAGGAACTCATATCCGCCTGTATTTTCTGGCCCATGATCTCCTGATCCATATTAAATACAGTCTCGTAATCGTAGGCCTTACCATTTTCAAGACCAAACTTCAAGGTTCTTGAAGCCGTTGCCGTTTTGGTAGATTGGCAGGATTGCCAGGAAAGTATAGAAATAAGGCTTAAAATAAACAGCAGCGAAGGAAGGATCCTTTTCATGAAGAAAAATTTGCTCACAAAATAGAGCAATAATTCGGTATACATAATACTAGCTAATGAGTATTTTCGCGGCATCGGATCAATACGACATATATTAACACTTTTTAAAAAGGACCTGCTGCTGGAGATCAGGCAGCAATATAGTTTTTACGGAATCCTGCTTTATATTGGTTCTACCATCTTCGTTCTTTTCAATGCGATGGAGGAGCCCGAAGCGAAAGTTTGGAATGGCCTGTTCTGGGTAATTCAATTGTTCATTTGCATAAACGCAGTAGCTAAAAGTTTTCTCCAGGAAAGCAGGGGAAGAATGCTTTACTTTTATTCTCTGGCAAGTCCGGTTAGTTTTGTGCTGGCAAAATTAATTTTCAATTCTCTGCTGATGCTGCTGATGAGTTTACTCAGCCTTTTTCTGTTCATTTTATTTTTAGGAAATCCGCTTGATAAAGCTGGTCAATTCATTGGACTTACCTTATTAGGGGGCTGGAGCCTTAGCCTGGTGTTCAGTTTTCTTGCTGCTATTGCAGCAAAAGCGCAGCAAAATGCTGCTATCATGGCGGTGCTTGGATTTCCAATTATCATTCCTCAGTTATTACTTTTGATGAGATTATCAAATGCGGCATTCGCACCTCTGCTAAGCATTTCATCCACTACGGTGATATTGCTTGTGACCATGGACATTCTGGTTATTATGCTCTCTGTAATTCTTTTTCCATTTCTCTGGAAAGATTAACAATGTGTATTACTCACACTTTACATAATTTAAGTCAGGTCGGAGGTTGACCAATTCCTTTTTTTGTTGATAGCTATTGCCTTATTTTTGCCTTCATTCTTCATTCCTATATTAAAAGGAATGATTATCAGAACTCATTCTTTATGTATAAATCCTGGTGGAAAATATTAAGTGTAATACTTTTAATTTACACATTTACTGCTGGATTACTGACCAGTGTACCCCGACTTCCACTACTTCAGGAAACCATTAGAAATTTATATTTCCATGTCTGCATGTGGTTTGGGATGATGATCCTTTTCACCATTTCGGTGGTACAGGCTGTACGTTACCTTCGAAGTTTTGATCTTAAATATGATATCTATTCCAGGCAATATGCCATTGTTGGGATCGTGTTTGGACTTCTTGGTTATACTACCGGTGGTATCTGGGCTTCTTATACATGGGCCGACCAGAACAGATCGGTCGTTAGCCAATTCGGCTCAATTGCACGAGATCCAAAACTAATTGGTGCCGGCATTGCGCTGTTGGTTTATTTTGCCTATCTGATCCTTCGTGATTCGGTTCAGGATACTGATAAGAAGGCCAGGGTAAGCGCGGTTTACAATATTTTCGCATACGCCTTACTATTTCCTGCCATCTGGATCATTCCCCGCATTCTCCCTAGTCTTCATCCAGGCAATCCGGGAGCAGAGGGTGGAAATCCTGCAATGGATATGGATATGAAAATGCGAATAATTTTTTATCCCGCTGTTATCGGCTGGACCTTACTGGGCGTATGGATCGCCACCCTTAAAATTCGTCTGGTCCTGCTTAAAGAGAAAAAATGGTTATCATGAAAAAATTATTTCAAAAAGTAGCTGTCACCTTTTTATTAATAATAAACCCAGCTATTTTATTCGCTCAAAAAAATACAGAGATGGCAGATGCCATGCGCAGTAATGGCCGTATCTATGTGGTGGTTGCAGTAATGACCACCATTTTATTGGGCCTCATCTTGTATGTATTCACGCTTGATCGTAAGATCAGTAAACTGGAAAAAGAAATTAAATAACGAGTTGCCACCGGCCTGTGGTCAGTGGCTTTTTTTATACGATTGCTTAATTAAAAAAGACATCATGTCAGACAAACATTACAGTTTTTTTGGTGCCGTTGAAAAAAGTTTTGATAAGGCGGCCAAATTCACAAAGTGGGACAATGGCCTTCTTCAACAGATCAAGGAGTGTAATTCCGTTTATCAAATGAGATTTCCGATCAAGCGGGATGATGGTTCGATAGAGGTGATTGAAGCTTACCGTGTTCAGCATTCTCATCATAAAACACCTTGTAAAGGAGGTATTCGTTTCGCAGCAGAAGTTAATCAGGATGAAGTGATGGCACTGGCCGCCCTGATGACCTACAAATGCGCGATCGTAAATGTTCCATTTGGTGGTGGTAAAGGAGGAATCAAGATCAACCCAAGAGCTTACAGTACTTATGAACTTGAAAAGATTACCCGCCGTTATACGGCTGAACTGATCAAAAAGAATTTTATTGGCCCTGGTACCGATGTTCCCGCTCCTGATTATGGAACCGGCGAAAGAGAAATGGCATGGATACTTGATACCTATGCCGCCATGCATCCAGGAGAGATCGATGCAGCTGGTTGTGTTACTGGTAAACCAGTTACACAGGGTGGCGTACGCGGTCGTCGCGAAGCTACCGGATTGGGTGTGTTCTTTGGTTTACGTGAGGTTTGTAATATGCCCGATATAATGAGCAAACTGGGATTGACTACAGGGGTGGAAGGTAAAAAAGTGATTGTCCAGGGTCTTGGAAATGTGGGCTACCATAGCGCTAAGTTCTTCCAGGATGGTGGAGCAAAAATTATTGCCCTTGCAGAATATGAAGGTGCTATTTATAATTTAGATGGTTTGGATGTAGATGCTGTTTTTGCACACCGGAAAGCAAGTGGTTCTATTTTAAATTTTGCCGGCGCAACCAATTTTGCAAAAAATAAAGATGCGTTAGAAATGGAATGCGATATTCTGATCCCGGCGGCTCTTGAAAATGTGATCGATGGAGAGAACGCTCCGAGAGTAAAAGCAAAACTGATCGGCGAGGCGGCAAATGGCCCGTTGACACCAGATGCTGATGATGTGTTTGCTAAAAAAGGTATACTGGTTGTTCCCGATATGTATTTGAATGCAGGTGGCGTTACTGTTTCCTATTTCGAATGGTTGAAAAATCTTAGCCACGTTCGCTACGGACGTCTGGAAAAAAGATTTACCGAGAATATGAATACGCATATCCTAGGTCAAATGGAACAGCTCACCGGTAAATCAGTCAGTACTTCTGAGAGGGAATTCATTTTACATGGCCCTGATGAAGTGGACCTGGTTTATAGTGGTCTGGAAGAAACCATGATCAATGCTACCCATGAAGTAATGAATGCCTGGAAGGAGAATCCTTCTATTCCAGATATGCGCACCGCTGCCTATGTGGTCGCAATCAATAAGGTAGGAACCGCTTATGCGGAATTGGGCATATTCCCATAAGCCCTGATGAAACCAATTGCTTATATCCCGTTTGCCTGGGCAAACGGGATTTTTTTGCTTTTTCCAGAATAAGGACAAGCGGGAAACAACCTTTATTAAATATTTCGCATCTTCGCTACCATTAAGCCAAATAAATCATTGTATGAAAAAATTACTTCTTGCTGTCTTTAGTCTGTTCACTTTAATTGTGAATGCTCAAACCGCCGATGAAATTGTAAATAATTTTTCGAAAAGTATGGGAGGAATGGATATTTATATGAAGGCCAGCACCGCTAAATTGACAGGCGTAGTCACCGCTCAGGGAATGGATTTTCCAATAACCATCGTGATCGTTAATAATAAATCCATGAGAGCTGATGTAGATGTAATGGGTCAGAAGATCGTCAATGTTTATAATGCAGGCAAAGGATGGAAGATCGATCCATTCAATGGCGCTACCGATGCCACCGATGTGGAAGGCTCAGAATTGATCGGTTTCAAAGCACAGGCATCATTGGCCAGCACTCTTATGAATTACAAAAATCTTGAAAATAAAATAGAGCTGGCTGGAGAAGAAACGATCGAAGGGGTGAAGAATTACAAAGTAAAAATGACCAATAAAGAAGATGGTAAGGCCACTACCTATTTTATTAACGGTACCAATTGGGGACTTACTAAAGCAGTTACTACCCGCGAAATTCAGGGACAGGAAACAGAAGTAGAAACGCTGTTCGCCGATCCGAAAGAATTTGGCGGAATGAAATTTTATATGACCCGCACGCAGCAAGCCATGGGTCAGGTATTTCAATCACTTAGTTTCACCAATGTTGAACTAAATGTAACAGTTGACCCAAAAATATTTGATAAATAATCAAAGCCCGAAGGCGGGCAAGCGATCAATCAGAATAAGATCATTGCCCAGTTTTTTCCAGGCATAACAATCATTACCGTTTGTGATGATTATATAAGAAACCTGGATAATGCTGTGATAGCGCAACGCCTGTTGCAGGGTTTCTTCGGAAAGGGTTATTTCCATCGATTTACATTCAATGAGCATCCAGGGGCGATGCTCATTGTCGTATACAAGCAGGTCAAATCTTTTCTTTCTTTCACCGATCATGATCTCTTTTTCAATTGCTACCAATGCCTGAGGGTAATTCATTACCTGCAATAAATATTGAAGAAAATTCTGTCTTACCCACTCTTCCGGGGTTAGCGACAACCATTTTTTCCGTATTGGATCGAATATCTGCTCTATCCCCTGCTCCTGACGTATGCGGAAATCCGGCCTTGGGTAACTAATGGTAAGCATAAAGCAAAAATAAGGGGCAGAGAATGCATGAAGTGGTTAGTTGCAAAATAATTAAATTTGCATATGAAGACAAAAGAAGACATCGTCCAAAACTGGCTTCCACGCTACACCGGCGAGAATATTGAGAACTTCGGAGAATATATCCTGCTTACCAATTTCAGCAATTATCTTAAGTTATTTGCGGACTTGTATAATGTAAAAGTGATTGGTGATGGAAGACCCATGCAATGCGCCACCGCTAATAATATTACGATCATCAATTTTGGTATGGGAAGCCCCTCGGCTGCTACCATCATGGATCTGCTTACTGCTATAAAACCTAAGGCTGTACTATTTCTTGGCAAATGTGGTGGGTTGAAAAAAAGAAATAAGATCGGCGACCTTATCCTGCCTATTGCCGCTATTAAAGGTGAAGGAACATCAAACGATTATTTTCCTTCCGAAGTTCCTGCCCTGCCCGCTTTCGCCTTGCAGAAAGCAGTATCAACTACTATTCGGGATTATTCAGTTGACTATTGGACAGGCACAGTTTATACAACCAACAGAAGAGTTTGGGAACATGATGAACCATTTAAAGAGTATCTGCAAAAAATAAGAGCCTATGCTATTGATATGGAAACGGCTACTATTTTTACTGTAGGTTTTTATAATAAGATCCCAACCGGGGCCCTGTTGCTGGTAAGTGATCAGCCAATGATCCCTGAAGGAGTAAAAACAGAAGAGAGTGATAAACTGGTGACCAGCCAATTTGTAGAAAATCATCTGAAGATCGGTATTGATTCTCTCAAATTATTAATGGATGATGGAATGACTGTTCGACATCTTAAATTTTAATCGCTTTTATTCAGGTTGCAGCCTATCCTCACTATAAATGATCTTACACTCGAATTCCGTTCGGATGATAATAGTAACCTGGCATTAAGCCATATCTCTTTCCAATTATTTCCCAATGAGATCGTAGCGCTGGTAGGAGAATCCGGTTCGGGTAAATCAGTTACCTCACTTAGTATTCTTCAATTATTGCCCCCTGCTGCGCATTATATTTCCGGAGAAATATTATTTAGTGATATGGAAGGGAAACAAACAGATCTGTTGCAGGAATCCCCTGCCCGACTTCAAAAAATCAGGGGAAATAAGATCGCCATGATCTTTCAGGAGCCCATGACCTCTCTTAATCCTGTACTTACCTGTGGCGATCAGGTAATGGAAGCTATGCTGGTGCATAAAAAAATAAGTCGTCAGCAAGCCAGGGCAAAAACCTTAGAATGGTTTACCAAAGTGAAACTACCAAGTCCTGAATCTGTATTTAATCGTTATCCGCATCAGCTTAGCGGAGGTCAGAAGCAACGAGTGATGATCGCTATGGCCATTTGCTGTGAGCCTTCTATTTTAATTTGTGATGAGCCAACAACGGCACTGGATGTAACAGTGCAAAAAACCATTCTTGAACTGATAAAAGAATTGCAAAAGCAAACAGGTATGGGGGTGATCTTTATTACACATGACCTTGGTGTTGTAGCTGAAATAGCAGACCGCGCAATTGTTATGTATAAAGGAGAGATCGTGGAGCAGAGTACAACTAAGAATGTTTTTTTGAATCCTGTTCATCCCTATACAAAGGCATTGATAGCCTGCAGACCGGTAAACCATAACCGTGGAGAAAGATTACCCATCGTATCTGATTTCATGGAGGGAAATAAATCTGAAATCGTGACAAATTCGGAAACAAGTAAGTTAGTAAATAATACTGTGCTGCTGAAAGTGGAGGATCTTCATGTACACTTCGGTAAACATTCATCCTTATTTAGAAGAAAACAGGAGATAGTACGCGCAGTAAATGGTGTAAGTTTTGAACTTTATAAAGGAGAAACGCTTGGTTTGGTCGGAGAATCCGGCTGTGGTAAAACTACACTTGGAAGAACTATTCTGCGATTGATCGAGCCTACATCCGGAAAGATCATTTTTAACGGTGAAGATCTGACAGCTAAAAGACCCGAGGATCTGCTCAATTTGCGAAAAGATCTGCAGATCGTATTCCAGGACCCCTACTCCTCATTAAATCCGAGAATAAGTATTGGGTCAGCTATAAGTGAACCACTGAAAGTTCATGGCATTATAAAAACTGAAAGCGGAAGAAAACAAAAAGTAATGGAGCTGCTTGAAAAAGTGGACCTGAGACCCGAACATTATAATCGTTATCCTCATGAATTCAGCGGTGGACAAAGGCAACGCATTGTGATAGCAAGAGCGCTGGCACTTGATCCATCCTTTATTGTTTGTGATGAATCTGTTTCAGCACTGGATGTAAGCGTTCAGGCGCAGGTGCTGAATATGCTTAATGATCTTAAAAAAGAATTCGGATTTACAGTGATCTTTATTTCACACGATCTTTCAGTAGTAAGATATATTAGTGATAGAATTCTTGTAATGAATACGGGTAAGATCGTTGAATCGGGTCCATCAGATCAGATCTATTTTAATCCGGAACAGGAATACACAAAAAACCTGGTCGCTTCCATTCCAAAAGGTATTCTTGCCAACTAATTATGGCCCCTATTCTTCATCCTCCTGATCATCCTCCGACGCGTAAAATTCCTTGCCGCCTTTTCTTTGCTGAACCTTCCATTTTTGAATAATAGTATCCAGTTGTTCTGCTACAGATTTATCATCCTTCAGTCTTACAGATCCAAAACCTGTTAGCTGTGATTTTTTCCCGGTCAGTTCCGCTTTGCTGACAATATCAGTATCAAATCTACTTGTATCTGAAGGGATCAGACCCACGCTTGCGATCTTCCAATTCAGATCTATAGTTTTCATTTTATACTTAAAGAAAAATATATAACCGCTTTGGGTTTTACCTGATAAGAATCGCTTATCCATGAAAACCAGCGTATCTGGTTTATCATAGGTCTTTTGAAATAATAGTGCACTCCTGGCCAGGTCGATCTGTTTTCTTTCTTCCTGAGGAAAAAGAGAAAGCAAATTCAAAGTCTTTAAACCGCTGTATAATTCGAATCGGAAATCGTCAGTACTTGCAAGAGAATTAATAACAGAGTCAGGAACAAACTTTTTATTTTTCACCAAAAGAAGAACAGTATTCATCACCAGTCTTCGATCTTTTGACCTTAGCATTTGCTGAATAAAAAGGTTCACACTCTTATTTTGCTCATCAAATGGAAGCAGCAATGTTGCATAGAGGGAGAGTTCTTCGTTTCCTGTTTCCTTTCCTGTTGTAGTATTGGTTGTCGAATAGCCATCCCGGTCGCTTTCAGCCTTTTCAATAGAAATTTTCTTTTCGGCTATGGATTGTTTTTTTAATTCCTGCCGACCCTCAATTAAAAATTTACTGAAATAATCCTTATAGTCCTGGCTTCCTATCAAACCAGCGTCAAGCAAAGTTCTCAGCAATTGGAGGATGGGACTTTCATAATCCTTCAAATTCAGCAGAGGTAAGAGATCAGGAAGAATGGTTTTAGTCAGTGCCAGGGAATCATATAATTCATCCAGGAAATTTCCATTATCAAACGCTGAAGGCAAGTCATCCATTTCGGGAATCAAAAGCGACCAGGTATGATTAAACTCCAGCACTGGTGGATCATTCACCATAATCCTTCGAAAAATATTAAAAGAATAATGATCCTTATGTTGAAGGAGATTTTCCAAAGCAGAATATTGCAACTGAAGTGTATCTCCCGACTCATAAAAGAAGGCCTCTAACAGATCAGAAGAATGGTTGGTCTTTATTTCACCCAATTTGTTGATGAAGGCTATTTTCAGGTCCAGGTATTTTTTTTCCTGCCATCCCAGCGATTTGATTGCATTTTCCAGGCTGGGCAGATAGGTAGAATCAGGAAACACCTCACCAATATTTCTTATTGCAGCCTGACGGCGCGTAGAGTCTGAGCTATTAAAATCGCTGAAAAATAATTCATCTCCTTTATCATATTTTTCATTTGATTGCCCGGAAACAGCAGGTTGAAAACTTTCAAAGAATTGATTTAAAAAAGCAGCTGGCTGACCAATTGAATCTATCATGGTCACCAGGTTATACCCCGTTCCTGTTGCGGGTCGATACCAAGTTTTGCTCCAAAGTCTGCGACTTGAATTTGTATCAGAGAATATGGACTCAATTATCGAAAACCCGGAGCGATCAGATCTTGTATTTTCTTTTACCAATACCATCGTAGAATCGGGGGGCGTGAATCTCTTAAGCTCCTTTATTTTAATGGTATCTGAAAGATCAGTGTATCGACCGGTTTGAAAAAATGATACATGGATCTGCTCTCCCATGCTATCATTTTGAAAGATCCTGCTTCGCATAAGGCCATCCACGAGTTTTTCCTTTTCTGAAAGTTGCTCTTTACCCTCTTCCGCTGTCCAGCTACTCCAATAACTTCGCGGCATATTTAACTTCACTTTGCTTGTATCAGCAAACACAGGGCTTTTGACCGTAAAATAAAGGCTGGTATCTGAAATGAGCTTTGAACTCCTGTATTGAAAAGGTCGAATTTGAAATGAATTTAAAAACTGATGAACACCATCGTTCTCGGATGGGGCCCTGACTATAAGACTATAGTAGTGCGGGCCCTGTAAAATAAAACGGGTAAAATATAGCTGCCCGAATTTATCAATGTACTTCCCTTCAAGTGAAGGATACCCATGAAAATTAGTTTGCTTAGTTTCTAATTGCTTATTTATAAAAGAGGAGGATTTAAAACTCTCATTTAATAATGTAAGATCAAAACTATCTTCTCCCAAAAACCGATAGTTATTTACATCCGTTCGGGTCACCCTGTAGAAATTATTAGTAACCGGATCTTTAGCATCGAAAATCCAGGAACCATCATTCCCAGTATAGGGTTGCTCAGGAAACTGAACAGTAAAGCCACCAAATGAAGGGCTGAAAGAATTCCAGTTGCTGGCATATTTTATATTTTCTTTAAATTTTATGCTACTGAAGAATTTTTCTGCTTCAGTTCCCTGCTTTACATAATCACCTGTTCCGCTCATTTTAAAAAAGATCACTTCGAAGGGAGTAATAAAAATATTATAGCGTTGAAGATCACCTCGTCTTGTTCGGTTTATTATGTCCAGCCCCTGGTATCCATTTCTTTCTATATTAGATCTGCTGATGATCTTACCAGGAATATGCTCATATAAAAGACTATCAACTTTGCTTTTTACATCCTCCTTATTTTGATTCCACATCCATGCATTGGTCATCAGACGGGTTACCATATAATAACTTCCATTGCCCATATCGGCATACTGTGCTTGTTTTAGTGCAGCATCTTCAGCCAGACGATAGAGTTTACCGGGTACGTCCACACTATATGCTCCATCTTCAGCCGTTTCAGTATGAAAAACAACAGGCACCCTGATCTTGTCGACCAATTCTTTTTGCTTACTTGCTCTCTCTCCCATTTTTACCGGACGAAGGCTGTATCCCATACTTCGCAATAATTCGATCACTCCTCTGTCCCCGGGTAAATGAGCAGCACCTACGCCAACAAACAAGGAGGATCCTGCATGAATAATAGAATCAATTGAATGAGCCTGTATTAGATTTCGCTGATAAATAAATTTCTCATCAAAAGCTTCGGAACTACTGTTGTATCGATTTATTGAATCCAGCAGATCGAGGTTACCTGTGTGATATGCTTCCTGCAACTTATCGTTGGATAGGGATGCATTAAAATCTCCATAGCTGCGATCTTTTTTCTTCTTATCCTTTGCGGCATCCTTATAAGCTTCCATCATTAGTCGCATGCTTTGCTCATAGGTTTCTACTCCAGCTATTTTTTTGCCCCATTTCTTACCACACTGAAAAATATACATGTCCAGGTAAGTGTCCTCTTCAAAATCACTTGATTCTGTTCCGTAATTACGATAAAGCAGATTATTTAAAGCTGATGGATTGCTGGATAGTGCACGTTGGAGCTTACCATAATACCGATAGAATTTAATGGCAGTCTGCGTCAGGTATTGTGAAGGGAGATTATCCAGGTCATTATTATCAACCGGCTCCATACCTATTTCAAAACGACTCATATCATCCTGCCAGCTTTCAGGGTTATTCTCAAGCGCGACTACATCAGCACTGCGAAGTGCAAAATAAAAAGAATCAGGAAGGTTAAAGGCCATTTTATTGCTTACATGCATTGTTCCTATCAGGTAGGAAGGTTTTTTAATTCCTTTTCCACTGATTTCCCAGAGCAAGCTGGGATATTTCCTGGCCCTGATCAATTGGGCCTGCAGTTGAAGGCAAAAAATAGAAAGAAAAGCAAGGGTAAAGAATCTTCGCATGGTTAAATTCATCTCTACAAATTTAGGACGAGGTATCAGGAGAAAAAACATAAAATAATATGAAAATCAACCAATTGAAAACGTTATTTCCCGGTAATCTGTGAGGAAAATATTCTTGTCCCTGCCGTCTAAAACCTTAACTTTGCAGCGCTAAAATACTATCGTTCAGACCAAACCCGGCGCCGTAAGGCCGGATTTACAAAAACAAGGCCGGCCATCCAGGCAAGGTTTGCGTCATGAGACTGGTATATAAACCTCAAAATAACTCATGAAGCTTTCACAATTCCGTTTCGACCTGCCTTTAAACCTTATTGCACAAAACCCGGCCAAAAGACGCGAAGACGCACGTATGATGGTTGTTCATCGCCACACCGGCGAGATCGAAAACAAACATTTTCGTGATATCATGGATTATTTCAATGATAAGGATGTATTTGTGGTAAACAATACCAAAGTATTTCCTGCGCGCATGTATGGCCGAAAAGAAAAGACCGGCGCCAAGATCGAAGTGTTTCTTCTTCGCGAATTAAATAAACCAAATCGTCTCTGGGATGTGATCGTTGATCCTGCGAGAAAAATTCGTGTAGGTAATAAATTATATTTTGGCGAACAGGAAGACCTGGTGGCCGAGGTAATAGATAATACTACCAGCCGTGGACGTACTATCCGGTTCTTATGGGATGGTTCTGAAGATGAATTTCGCGCAGTATTGGAAAGATTGGGAGAAACACCTCTGCCAAAATACATCAAGCGTAAACCGGACGAAGAAGATAAAGAGCGCTATCAAACTGTTTATGCAAAGCATGAAGGGGCTGTTGCCGCTCCAACGGCCGGATTACATTTCAGCAAAGAGCTGATCAAACGCCTGGAAATAAAAGGAATTCGTTTTGCCGAGATCACATTACATACCGGCCTTGGTACATTCCGCCCTATTGAAGTAGAGGATCTCAGCAAGCATAAAATGGATGCTGAATATTTTCATATTGATGATACTGCTTGCAAGATCGTAAACAGGGCTAAGGAATATGGTCATCGTATTTGTTCCATCGGTACTACTACGATGAGAGGAATGGAATCATCTTTTACTGCGCAAAAGTTGCTGAAACCATCTGAAGGCTGGACCAATATTTTTATTCATCCTCCGTATGAATTTAATATCGCAGATTCCCTGGTTACAAATTTTCATTTACCAAAGACCAGCCTGCTGATCATGACATGCGCATTTGCAGGATATGAATTGGCGATGGAGGCTTATAAAAGAGCTATTAAAGATAAATATCGCTTCTTCTCCTATGGAGATGCGCTGCTGATCATCTGATCAGATCCTGCTAAAATTTCCTATTTAAATTTCAGATTCATGGAAATAATATCGGAGCTCAGTCCGGTCGTGCGGGTATAGTGCCCATATCTTAATTCCAGCATCGTCAATCTCTGGATACCAAATACTCCTTTTGTTGGAGTGATCTTGAATCCCGCACCATAGAAATTGCTATTGAAGGCCGAGAAGTCATAATTAGATGAGTAATATTTATCCGTCGTTTTATGACTCAGATAGGGTGCAAAATAATCAATGGCAGTCTGAGTATAATATCTGTAAAATGGAGTAACTGATAAAAATGGTGTAACCTTTATGGATGATTCCAGTTGGACAGTATGAGAACTGAGTCCCCAGTCGTCCGTATAATATCTGTAAAAACTTCGAAGTATCACTTTATCTCCAATGAAATAATTTGCCCTGAAACCTAATGGGATCTTCATACGGGTTGCAGGAAGGTTTTCCACCTTAGGTGTAATCGAATTCCCCTGAAAATAAACACGATGAAATGGAAGTCCAAGATATCCTTGCTGATATACCAGGTCGGCAATGAACATCAATTGCAGTCTGGCATTCACGATCTGCGAATAGGAAAAGGATCCGCTATAAGAGTTTCTTGACTTCGAAGGATAATATTCTCCTTCCCCGTTATAGCTGTTGTTATTTGGATTTGTTCTGAGTTCAACGGGAAGTATATATTTTAGTTTATCCAGGTAAATCTGCCCCTTGGCCGTGAATTCACCATTCCTGTTTTTAGTTTTCTGAGAGAAATTTACATGAGCTCCAATAGAGGTATAGTCATATTCGGAGGAAAGAGACAATCCGGCACCAACTGTAGATCCTTTCTGCAAATTCTCCATATCCCAGCTAAACGAAGGATACAATCTTGTATCCGCATGTGAAGCGGAAGAGATAGTGTATGGATTGATTTTATCAGAAGAAGCGGAAGTATAATGATCCATTCCGATTTCTCCTACATAGGAATGTTTACGATCTTTTCTATCCCAGCGAATAAATTTTACATCTATTGCAGTACTGATATCAGAAAGTTTTTCTGATCCAATTCCACCTGTAACAGCGGCATTATTTCCATCCTGTTTATAATAGCTTGTAACAAAATTAGCTTCCTCAAAAGTTAATTTGCGAGGCTTATACTGCGAAGTATCCCTGACAGCTGGTTGAGCAAATGCTGAAAACATGAACAGGAATAAACCGATCACAGAAAGACAGATTCTTTTCATGAACAAATTTTTGGTGGTTGATTATTAATTGCAGCCGCAGCCTCCGCCGGTTTTTCCTCCATTAGCGCCGGAAGAACCTTCGCGATAGGTTTGAAAACTCATTTCTGTTCTTTCCACCTTTCGTGCGCTTAGGGTCATTTCACTGTCGTTGAGACGGTTTTTTTCATACTCCTTTACGGTGGTGCAGGCAGAGAGTGCCAGCAGAGGAATTACCGCAAAGGGAAGCCATGCTGATTTTTTGGTCATGTTCATTTAAGATTTATGTTTTTAGAGGTGTGAATTTGGTCATTATCATCAACAATCAAACAAGCCATACCCCTCATTTGATCTATCATATTAATTCCTACTCTTATACCCATGATCATTACGGGTGTGGCCATGGCATCAGCGATCTCAGCATTCGGACAAATGATAGTTACACTTTTTATACCATGAACCGGAAGTCCTGTTTTTGGATCTATGGTATGCGAGTATCGTTTCCCTCCTATCATCACGAATTTTTCATAATTACCGGAGGTGGCAATAGCAAGATCTGAAATAGAAAGATAGGAAAATGGATGTCTTGCCGAGTTCGGATCAGCAATTCCAATGGTCCATTCTTCTCCATTGGGCTGCTTACCCCAGGCCGAAAGATCCCCCGCTGCATTTACGATTCCACTCTTAACACCTTTTTCTTTAAGTAATTGTTTGGCCTTTTCCGCCGCATAACCTTTACCAATACCTCCAAAACCTATTCTCATACCCGGTTCCCGAAGGAAAACGGTAGTTTCTTTATTGTCCAGGATGATATTCTTATGATTAATTAACCGAACCATTTTTCTGGCGGTTTCTTCATCCGGAAGTTCTGTCATTTCCTTATCAAAATTCCATAGCCTTTTATCCACAGATCCATAACTAATGTCGAATGCGCCCTGAGTAACTTCAGAAATCTTTTTTGACCGGGAAATCAGATCAAACACTTCCTTGTCAACTTTCACAGGTCGTATTCCCGCCTCTGCGTTAATCTCATTGGTCTGACTACTATCTTTAAATGTTGTAAGTAATGCTTCGATCCGGCTCACTTCTTCTACTGCATCATCGATCCGTTCAAGAGAAGATTTTTCGTCTTCTCCTACTACCGTGATCTCAAAACGATTGCCCATTAATTTTAAAACCTTATTAAAGGTTCTTAAACCAACAGGCAACTTATCAGTTACCGCCATTCATTGAAGATTTGATCGCATCAACAAATTGGGCTGGTTTCAAATCCGGATAACCATCCCATCTTTTGATCAGTTTGCCATCTTTGTTAAGCAATAAGGTTAGTGGGAAACTACCCTCTTTATTGTAACGATCTGCCAGTTCCCTATTTTTTGAAGTTTGCGCTTTTGATAACTTATTTTTTTTTAGCCGCGGGAAATCTGCCTGTATAAGTACCAATTTTTCATTTGCCAGGTCGGTAAACTCTTTGGATTCGAAAATTTCCTTATGTAATCGTATACAGGGAATGCACCAATCGGAACCTGAAAAACTCAGAAGAATATATTTATTTTCCTCCTTTGCTTTTTTCTGCGCAGCAGAATAATCTGTTCCCCACTCTGGAAGGAGAAAAAGAAGAACAGCGGTAATTGCCAGAGTTAATTGACGCATATCAAAAGGAGTGTGTTTAAAAATAAGCAAACTCCTATCCATAAAAACTGATTTCATTCGGATTAACAAATTGTTAGCCTAGTCTAAACCAAACATCCCTTTGTTAAGTTGTTTTAGCAATTGATCCTTATACACAGCAGGTACAAGTAATGATATATTATGCGGACTTCCGCCATAGGAAACCATCCTTACAGGCACATTATTAATAGAATCAAAAAGTTTACGAATCATATCATCCGTTTGAGCTATTTGGTTACCAACCACTGAAATAATGGATTGCTCCTTATCCATTTCAACAGACCCGAATGGCTCTAATTCTTTCAAAATATCTTTTAAATGAATATCGTTATCAATGGTTACAGAAACGGCTACCTCTGAAGTTGTGATCATATCAATAGACGTGCGATATTTTTCAAATACTTCAAATATTTTTCTAAGAAATCCATAAGCCAGCAGCATCCGGCTGCTCTTAATTCGAATGGCAATGATATTATCTTTGGCTGCCACTGCTTTCACGCCTACAGATCCTGCATGCGCGGTGATCGTGGTGCCCTTTGCCTCGGGTTGCATAGTATTCAGCAATTTTACGGGAATATTATATT
>JAYTXP010000138.1:0-15383 GCA_043742885.1 Chitinophagaceae bacterium
GCAGTGAAAAGAACCAACCCGCGTTTTTCCTGGTTAGTGAAGGTTTCCTGTCCGATCATATATTTATCATAACGGGAATTATAAGAGGTGAGGTAACCCGTGAATTGTGCCAGCGCTTTCAATACAAAATCCGGATGGATCTTATTCGAATGAAACACTTCCTTAAATCGGTTCCTGTAATCCTCATCGCTTTGGAGATATTCAACAATGCGATGGAAGTCCATGCCCATTTCTATATGTCCGTTCAGTGGTTGAGCAATAGCATCTGTAAGTTTTGTAAAAGCTCCATCCCATTGGAAAAAAGTGGACCAGGCCAGGTTGAATAATACAGGCGCGTTACGTTGTGTATGAGAATGGTGCACGCCGTGACTGCGATCATGTTCAAAGGTTCCAAAGGCTGCGATCTGCTGGTGACAGGAACCACAGGAGACCTCATGATCATCCGAGAGCAGGGTATCATAAAATAATTTTCTGCCCAGTTCAAATCCTTCCACCGTTAAAGGATTATCATCGAAATTATAACTGGGCATCGGGAAGGCAAGCGGCCTTAGCTGATCGAGTTTAGTGAGACCTTTTGTGCTTACATCCTTCCGGCAGGCATTATTCAGCAGGATCAGGCTACAGATGAGAATTATGGTAACTAGGGCGGTCCGGGGCATGGTTAAAATTACGAATTCTGACTTATTGACCTATTCACCTCTGTATTTCCTCTCCCTCTTTCTTTCCGACCTTATCTTTTTGCTCTGTATCCGCTTTTCCCTCGCTGCCTTGCTGACCTTAGTAGCTATGCGGGCTTTCTTTTTTACAAGTGCTTGTTTGATCAGGTGATCAATTTTTTCAATTACTTCGAGTTTATTAGAATACTGTGTGCGATGAACATGGGAACGAATAATAAGCCAGCCCTCTTTGTTGATGCGATTTTGTAATTTCTGAAGAAGGATGGTCTTCTGTTCTTCATTCAAAATAGAAGAGGAGGGAATATCCAACATACCAATAACGGCTGTCTCCACTTTGTTTACGTTTTGTCCGCCCTTACCGCCGGAGCGGGTTGTTTGGAATTTTATTTCGCTGCTGAGGTCCATATATGAGCAAATTTAGCGAACATGAGGGTTCCTCACTGCGTTCGGAATGACAACATAGCGGGTGTAGGAGAGGGAAAACAGCCAGATCTCTCGCTTTGCTCGAGATCATTATAACATTAAGAGGTCTCCCTTTTCAAATTATTTTGAGGCAGCGCACCTAACCCCCAATAACTTGTCATTTCGAACGCAGTGAGAAATCTTGTATTTACGCTCAAAGTTCAAAAATCTATCTTCGTAGCATGCGCGCCATCATCCAACGGGTCTCCTCCGCATCAGTAACTATTGATGGGAAAATACATTCGCAGATAGAAATGGGACTGCTGGTATTATTGGGTATTGAAGATGCCGATAATGAAGAAGATATTCAATGGCTTTCGGGGAAAATTGTCAACCTCCGCATTTTTGATGATGGGGAAGGAGTGATGAATGAATCCTTAATTGATATGCAGGGAGATATTTTACTGGTAAGTCAGTTTACACTACATGCATCTTATAAAAAGGGAAACCGTCCATCGTATATAAAAGCATCCAAACCCGAACATGCTATTCCAGTTTATGAGAAAATGATTTTGCATTTGGGAAATGACCTGGGAAAGCCAATAAAAACGGGGGTGTTTGGTGCTGATATGCGAGTGGAGTTGCTGAATGATGGTCCTGTGACGATTTTTATGGATACGAAGAATAGGGAGTAAATACAGGGTCACGAATGATTCGCTTCGCGAATTGCCCCCAATTATTATTCTAGTTTTACAAGGGTAAACAAGGCCGACTCCCGACCGCCGACTCCCGACTCCTGACTGCCTACTCTCGACTCCCGACTTTTGACTATTTTCGCGCCATGGCCATCGAAACGAACAAGTTCCAATCCATCATTTCACATTGTAAAGAATACGGTTTTATTTTTCCCAGTTCAGAGATATATGACGGTCTGCAAGCCGTGTATGATTATGGCCAATGGGGAGTGGAGCTGAAAAGAAATATCCGCGATCATTGGTGGAACAGCATGACCCGCATGCACGAAAATATTGTGGGAATTGATGCCGCTATTTTCATGCATCCCACTACCTGGAAGGCATCTGGTCACATAGATAATTTCAATGACCCGATGATCGATAATAAGGATAGCAAGAAGCGGTACCGGGTAGATCATCTTATCGAAGCTTTTAGCGATGAGCTGCAGGCAGCAGGCCAGAATGATAAAGCGAATGAGATCCTGACCCAGATGGAACTATTGCTTAGTAAGGACGATTTCATTGGACTGAAGAAATTAATAGAAGAGAATAAGATCAAGTGCGCCATCAGTGGCACCTGTAACTGGACGGATATTCGGCAGTTCAACCTGATGTTCTCTACAGAGTTTGGATCTACGGCATCGAGTGATGAAGAAGACAATAAAATTTATTTAAGGCCAGAAACAGCGCAGGGAATATTCGTGAATTTTTTGAATGTGCAGAAGACCGGAAGGATGAAGATCCCATTTGGCATTGCGCAGGTAGGAAAAGCATTCAGGAATGAGATCGTGGCCAGGCAGTTTATTTTCCGCATGCGCGAATTTGAGCAGATGGAGATGCAGTTTTTTATAAGGCCCGGCACACAGAAAGAATGGTATGAGTTCTGGAAAGCCGAGAGAATGAAATGGCACCAGGCTTTGGGTATACCAGCGGAGAAATATAAGTTTCATGATCACGCCAAGCTGGCCCATTATGCCGATGCGGCCTGTGATATAGAGTTTGAGTTTCCTATCGGGTTTAAGGAAGTGGAAGGAATACATTCAAGAACGGATTTCGATCTGAAGAACCACCAGGAGTACAGTAAGAAGAAGCAGCAATATTTTGATAACGATATTGACCCGGCCACAGGCAAGCCTTATGGCAATTATATTCCTTATGTTATTGAGACCTCGATCGGTCTGGACCGTATGTTTTTGTTGATGATGAGTCATGCATATGAAGAGCAGGACCTGAGCACTACAGAAAAAACCGATAGCAGGGTAGTATTAAAATTTCCGGTGAAGCTTGCGCCCATTAAGCTGGCCATACTTCCATTGATGAAGAAAGACGGATTACCCGAGATCGCCCGCCAGTTAATGGATGAATGCAAGAGTCATTTCAAATGTTTTTACGAAGAGAAGGATACTATCGGCAAGCGTTATCGCCGAATGGATGCGTTGGGCACTCCATTCTGTGTAACTATTGATCACCAGACCAAAGAAGATGGGACGGTGACGGTGAGGCATCGGGATAGTATGGAGCAGGTGAGGGTGGCGATGAGTGAGGTGAGGTCCCTTGTTTTGGCGGCAATGTAGTAAGGGTTGAGCGCTTCGCTGTTGAGCGCTGCGCTGTTGAGGCGGTCCCTGAGGTTATCGAAGGGGAGGCCGCAGGCAAGCTCGATACACGATATTCTAAACTCTCAACCTTTCCTATACCATTCCAATGCTTATCTAATGCGAATCTAATGGGAATGTATTAGGAATCTATTACTCTACTATCCTTCAACATATCTTCTGCTATTCTTCTGCTATTCTTCACTCTGTCATTGTGTCTTTTTCTCAATCCCTAAACAGTTAAGTACACGAATGACTCAGGTCACAGGCCTGAAACATGCCTGCAAAGTGCTTGTAACATGCCTGAGGGTGGCCTGAGGGAGGGGTAGAACTAATATTTAAATAGAGTCCCAGTTTCGATGGCCTGTATAATATGAGTTTCTGAGGCTAATTCCTCATCAGTTAGATCTTCTTGGTAGGAATCATCAATATCATTTCTAACATCAAAGGTTTTTGTGTTAGGATAATAAACTATTCCCTTGCTACTTCTTGCGTAACTGTTCAGCATAATAAAGAAATTAGCAGTTCCGCTTTTTTCGTTAAAAAGAGCTTCAGTTTTCAACTGTTCCAGGCTTTCTATCTTTTTCATTTATTGAAATTAAGGAATGTCACTTATAGTCCGTTGACTTATAAGCCACATTGTTTGACCTTCCTGGCATGGACATCAAGCAAAAGGTGGGTCAACGAATCAAAGAGTTACGTAAAGATCTTGGCTATTCGCAGGAACGATTAGCGAATGAGGCTGAGGTGGATAGAACTTATGTGACGGATGTGGAGAATGGGAGAAGGAATATTTCGGTTGAGGTTTTAGAAAGACTTCTTATAGGGCTCAAAATTTCTTTTGCAGACTTTTTTTCTTCCAAAGAGTTTAAAAAGCATCAATGAGAAGTTATTATTCTGCCACGATACCTGAATTTTTAGAAGAAGACAAAAATAGTATTCTAGGTAAGCTAAGTCGATTCCATCAATTTGATTTAGGAGAACTCCAACGAAACTCATGGATAAGACAAATTGATATTTTAAAACTTGTTCTGGCAATTTTTTCTGAAGGGCAGATTTATTTTGAGTTTTCTATTCCAAGGATGGGAAAGAGGGTGGACAATGTAATAATTATTGGAAACCTTATCCTTATACTTGAATTTAAAATAGGCGCAACAACTTATGATGATAGTTTTAAAAGACAGGTAATAGATTATTGTCTTGATCTTCAGAACTTCCATGAAGGAAGTCACAATAAGATATTTGTTCCAATTCTCATTAGTACAATAGCGATAGATGAAGATTGTGAATTAAATGTGACTGATAATTTGTATGATGTTTTATGCTGTAATGCATTAGGATTAGAAAAAGTATTAAATAAATGTCTCAATGCTTCCCTTACTACTGAAGAGATAAATGTGCATGAATGGGAAAATTCAAGATATAAGCCTACTCCTACAATTATTGAGGCAGCTCAGGCTTTATATAAAGGTCATGATGTGAAGGAAATCTCCAGGAGTGATGCAGGTGCAATTAATTTAGGATTAACTACTGATTGTATTAATCATATTATTGATTTTTCAAAGCATAACGGCAGAAAAAGCATATGTTTTCTTACTGGAGTTCCAGGAGCTGGGAAAACATTAGCGGGGCTAAACCTTGCTATTGAAAGGCAAAGAATTGATAAGTCCGAACATGCTGTCTTTTTATCAGGCAATGGTCCCTTAGTTGATGTATTACACGAAGCATTAGTGCGCGATTCTGTAAAATCTGCTCAAGAGAATGAAATTGAGTTTAACCGATCAGAGGTAAAACGGCAGACAAATAAATTTATTCAGAATATTCACAAATTTCGCGATGAAAGCCTGGAAAGACCAACAGAGTCACCCATTGATAAAGTAGTCGTGTTTGATGAAGCGCAACGAGCATGGGATTTGGAGCAACTAAATTCCTTTATGAAGAGAAAAAGAGGGATAGAGAATTTTGGCGTAAGTGAGCCGGATTTTTTAATAAGTGTTTTGGATCGCCACGAAGGATATTGTGCAATAGTTTGTTTAATTGGTGGTGGACAAGAGATCAATACAGGGGAGGCTGGGACTTCTGAATGGATACGTGCTTTAAAAACCAAATACCATAATTGGGATGTATATTATTCAAGTTTGATTATTGAAAATGAAGATTATGTTCCTGAATCTGATTTACAGAAATGGTTAAAAGAAAATGGAAAGGTAGAAAAAAGTCTACACCTTTCAGTATCAGTTAGATCATTTCGAAGTGAAAAAGTATCAGAGTTAGTGCATTCAATTTTGGATATAGATAAGGAGAAATCCTCCCAGCTTCTTAAAGAAATTGCATCCTCATTTCCCATTGTTCTAACGAGAGATTTATTCAAGGCTAAGAAGTGGCTTAGAAATAACTCAAAAGGAAATGAAAGAATAGGGGTGTTAGCAAGTGCAGGATCAAAGAGATTGCGACCTATGAGTGTAGATGTTAATATTGAAATAAATGCTCCAAATTGGTTTTTAAATTCGATTGATGATGTTCGTTCTTCGAATTTTCTTGAGGAAGTGGCAACTGAATTTAGTATTCAGGGTTTAGAAATTGATTATAGTTGTTTGGTTTGGGACATCAATTTGTGTTTTGATGATGGATCTTGGAGTTATAGAGCATTTAGGGGGACAAAATGGCAAAACATAAATAGTGAAGAAGGTAGATTATATCTAAAGAACGCTTACCGTGTTTTAATGACAAGGGCAAGACAGGGAATGGTCATTGTAGTTCCAAATGGTGATAGGGATGATTGGACCAGACCAGAATCCCTTTATGATGCTAACTATGAGTACCTAAAATCTTTAGGGATTTCCGAAATCTAACGGAAGGATATTGTAAAGTCAATGATTTCAATTTGTTTTTTCCTTACCTTTTCCTCACCATTTCCCTATCATCCTTACCCTTATTCGGTTTTCCTGGGAAATGAACTTTTGATCTGTACCCCCAGGCTTAGTGCGATTTGAAGATCAAACAAGTTTATCTAACCCAAAATATACCTGTGTTATGAAGCACTACCATTTCATCTCCCATCTGTCAATCTATTTATTGTCCGCGGTTCTGATCATTTTCGGCATTTTTCACTGGATGTATCCCCGCGACCTGCTGGTCTATGTGCCCGATTTTCTTCCGCTCGGTATTAAATGGGCCTATGTAGTGGGTACGGCATTTATTATTTGCGGACTATCCTTTGCATTAAATCGGTTTGTGAAGATCACCAGCTATGCGCTGGCTGCCCTGCTGCTTTTCTTCATCCTCACTATTCATGTGCCTAATTTTCAAAATGCGGGCGATAAGGATATGCGCCAACTGGCCCTGATCAATATTTTAAAGGACCTGGCTATTATGGCGTTTGTAATGCATATCGGCGCAGCGGCGTATCATCAGCATTTTAATTTTAGGAACAACGATTGATACAAGCTTTGAGCTGTGAGCTGCGAGCTTGTTTGGTGGTTCATCGAGGGTTGGGAAGTTGAGATGGTTGAGATGGTTGAGAATTAAAACGTCCTGATTAGAAATAAATATGAAGAAAAACTGATTATCCTCCCCTTTAGGGGCTGGGGTGCAATTGGCTGTTTTTCGTGTTCTTCGTGTTCCTGTATTACAAAAACTTCGGCGCTGTTCTTTTTTTAGTGGCCTGCTCAAACGCATAGGCCATTCCAATGATCTTACCTTCTTCATAGGCGCCGGCAATAAAGGATAATCCCGCCGGCAATTCATGTACTGTTCCCATCGGTACAGTAATATGAGGATAGCCGGCCATGGCAGCAGGAGGACAGAAATAAAAACCGGTATCATAATCTCCATTGATCAGATCTATCTGACAGGCCAGCCCGATGCTGGTGCCGCAAATAGCATCGAGACGCTGTGTCTTCATCATTTCATCAATGATCTTCCGGCAGCTGGTGGTTTTTGCCACTGCATCAACGTATTCTTTACTGGTCAAATCGCCTTTTGCCTCACAATTCTCTAATTGTTCCTGTTTGAAATAGGGCATGGCCGTAGTTTCATTGGCCTTGTTAAAGCCGATCACCTCAGCCAGCGTTTTTACTTTGGCATTGGCCCCGGCCAGATACTTATTCACTCCGGCCTTAAATTCATATTGTAATACGGTAGTTTCACCAGCACCCACATCCCCTGTTGCTTTTAATAATTCTACTTCTACTACCGTGGCACCCTGTGATTTCAATACTTCGATCGCTGCTTTGTACAAACCTACCATTCCTTCATTTCCCTGCAGGAATGACTTTTCTATACCTATTCTTTTTCCATTCAAAGCCTTGCTATCGAGATAGCGCGTATAATCCTTTTCTGCTTTTCCTTCACTATTTTTCGTCACAAGATCTTTTTCATCGGTGCCTGTAAGAGCTCCTAATAAAATGGCAGCATCCCTTACGGTTCTGGTCATCGGACCGGCCGTATCCTGTGTTGTTGAAATGGGAATGATACCCGTACGGCTCCAAAGTCCTACCGTGGGTTTGATACCTACCACTCCGCAGAAGGAGGATGGTGCGATAACAGAGCCATCCGTTTCAGTGCCGATAGCAATGGCGCAAAAATTGGCCGCTACGGCAGCGGCAGAACCGGAACTGGAACCACAGGGGTTGCGGCTTAACATCACCGGATTTTTTGTTTGTCCCCCACGACTGCTCCACCCACTGGTGGAACGGGTAGACCGAAAATTGGCCCACTCGCTGAGATTGGTCTTGCCCAATAAAACGGCACCCGCTTCTCTTAATTTTTTAATTATGAAAGCATCACTGCTTGCAATATTGCCCGCCAGCGCAAGAGCACCAGCTGTGGTCATCATTTTATCTCCCGTATTGATATTATCTTTTATCAGCACGGGTATTCCATGCAAAGGACCTCTGATCTTTCCCTGTTTTCTCTCCTGGTCCATCGCTTCAGCAATAGCTATCGCCTCCGGGTTAAGTTCGATCACGGCATTAATGGCGGGTCCTTTTTTATCCATCGCATCGATCCGATCAAGGTATAATTGGGTAATGCTTTTGGAGGAATGTTTCCCTTCTTTCATTTGTTGCTGCAACTGATCTATCGTGATCTCATTCAGTTCAAACTGATCAACAAAAACATCTTCCTTTTTTGTGGTCTTATTGTCGCCCGTATTACAGGAGGCCAGCGTGCTGCCGACAGCAATAGAGGCAATAGAACCGGTTTTTATAAATAGGCGGCGATCCATATGGCTTGATTTTTTTTAAAGTTAAAGGACAATGTTCAAAATTCTTAACGCTTCCTTGACTTTCCTCACCCTGATTCATGCTAACGGTCAATAGCTTTTTATGAACGGAATCCTATGTTTACCGACAATTAGGTAGTTTTATATTGCACCTGAGATTGCATGCCATTAAATAATACCCTTGCCGCTATCATCCTCGCCGGAGGTCGCAGTTCCCGTATGGGTACTGATAAAGGCCTAATGCTATTTCATGAACGGCCCCTGATCAGTCATGTCATTGATGTACTTCGTAGCCTTAATATCCACCAGATCCTTATCATCACCCAACACGGCGCTTACGAACAATTTGGTTATCCCTGTTTTCCCGACCTGGTGCAGGATAAAGGTCCACTGGGTGGTATCTATGCAGGACTCATTCATTCTGCCGCTACAAAAAACCTGGTGCTGGCCTGCGATATGCCTTTTCTTACTAAAGAATTAATTTCTGCTCTGCTTAGCAACATAGGAAATGAAGATGCACTCATCACCCAACACCTGGGAAAGGCTGAGCCGCTTTGCTCTATATATTCTTCCAGCTGTATCCCTCATTTTAAAAATAAACTCGATAGTGATGAACTAAAGATCACCGATGCCCTGCAAGGATTAAATACCCGGGCCATTCATTTTGATGATCAGCCCTGGTTCAGGGGCAATGAATTTTCTAATCTGAATACACCCGATGAATTGAATAAACACCAACATTGATTTATGGAGACAGTAAGTAAAAAAATTCCTTCCGACCTGGAGATCGCACAAGCCGCACCCCTGATTCATATTAAAAAGATTGCCGCCAAACTGGGCATCGGAGAGGAAGATCTTGAATACTATGGAAAATACAAAGCCAAGCTTCCTCTTAAACTGATCAACGAAGAAAAAATTCTTAAAAGCAAACTGATATTGGTTACCGCGATCAGTCCTACCCCTGCAGGAGAAGGAAAAACTACCATGGCAGTAGGACTTGCAGATGGTTTGAATAAGATCGGTAAAAAAGCAATGGCCGTTTTGCGTGAACCATCGCTGGGTCCGCTGTTTGGAATAAAAGGTGGCGCTGCCGGCGGAGGATATGCGCAGGTGATACCGATGGAAGATATCAATCTTCATTTTACGGGAGATTTTAACGCGGTGGAAAAAGCAAATAATTTATTGGCTGCATTGATCGATAATAATATTCAATCAAAGACTCGCAATCTGAATATTGACCCCCGCACCATTGTATGGAAGAGAGTGATGGATATGAATGATCGCGCCCTGAGAAATATTATGGTAGGATTAGGAGGAGTAAACAATGGCATTCCCCGCGCTGATGGATTTAATATTACCGCCGCCTCCGAAGTGATGGCCATTCTTTGTATGTCGAAGAATATTTCAGATCTGAAAAGAAGACTGGGAAATATTTTAGTTGGTTTTACAAGAGATGATCAACCGGTATATGCAAGACAATTGAACGCGCAGGGCGCGATGGCCATCCTGCTGAAGGAAGCGATCAAACCAAACCTGGTGCAAACACTGGAAGGAACGCCGGCTATTATTCATGGCGGACCATTTGCGAATATTGCACAAGGCACCAATACAATTCTGGCAACCAAAATGAGTTTATCGCTTAGTGATTATGTGGTAACAGAGGCAGGCTTTGGTGCCGATCTGGGTGCGGAAAAATTCATGGATATAAAATGTGGTTATGCCGGTCTCGCTCCTGCAGCCATAGTGTTGGTAGCTACCTTGCGCGCTCTTCGTTATCATGGTGGTGCGAAGAAAGCAGAATATAATACTCCGGATCTGAAGAAAGTAGAAAAGGGATTTGCCAACCTGGCCAAACATTTGGAGAACATGAAGAAGTTTGGTATGACTCCAATTGTTGCGATAAATAGTTTTGTGACTGATTCTCCTGAAGAGATAAGTTTTGTAATGGAAGAATGTGCGAAGCTGGGAGTGAAAGCCATTTTTACTGAATCATGGGCCAAAGGAGGCGAAGGAGCCATGGAACTGGCCACGGCTGTTGTGGAGAATATCAATAGTGGTGTTAATGATTTTAAGGCATTATATGATTGGAACCTGAGCACAGAAGAAAAAATAATAAAAATTGCAACAGAGATCTATGGCGCTGATGGTGTGGAGTTTTCTTTGAAGGCAAGAGAAGGGTTGAAAAAAATAAAAATACTTGAACTGGATAAGCTGCCGGTATGTATGGCAAAAACACAAAAATCTTTGTCGGATGATGAAACAAAGATCGGTCGGCCTAAAGGTTTTACTATTACGGTAAGAGAGTTTGAATATGCCGTGGGCGCAGGATTTGTAGTACCGATTTTAGGAGATATGATGCGAATGCCGGGACTACCTTCGATCCCTGTATCTGAGGGAATGGATATTGATGATAATGGGGTGGTTACGGGATTGTCATGAAGACAGTTGAGCTGTTGAGAGGTTGAGCTGTTGAGTGAATACCCTGTCAAATGACTTTTCGCTCAACTACTCAACAGCTCAACAGCTCAACTTATTTCATTAAATTTATTACATGAAGTCAAGCTCCGTGCAATCTACAATTATCACCCAGGTTATTCTGGATGAGAAGGTGATTGAAAAAGACGACTGGCTTGCCGTAGAAGAACCACTTGCCATTCATATTGTATCGGGTGCGGAAGGAAGCAGGCAGGAGAAATCAATTTCGATCACCATGTGCACACCGGGAAATGAAAAAGAGCTGGCAGCAGGTTTTTTATATACAGAAGGAATACTTCAACAGGCAAACGATATTTCAGGAATTCATTTTGAAGAAGGTCAGGAAGATAATAAAGTGATAGTTGAGCTTGTGCCGGAAATTAAATTTGATGCGGCCAAACTGGAAAGACATTTTTATACTTCCAGCAGTTGCGGGGTTTGTGGCAAGACATCTATTTATGCGGTGAAAAACCAGATACAGAGAGCCATATCAAAGGATGATTTTCAGATTAACGCAGAGGTGCTGGTAAATCTTCCGGATGCGTTGAGAAAACAGCAGGAAGTATTTGCACATACGGGTGGATTGCATGCCTCAGCATTATTTGATAAAAGCGGACATTTATTAATGGTAAGAGAAGATGTGGGCAGGCATAATGCCCTTGATAAATTGATAGGAGCGGGTCTTTTAAATAAATCCCTTCCTTTCGATCAGCATATCTTACTCTTAAGTGGCAGAGCAAGTTTTGAATTGATACAGAAAGCAGCCATGGCCGGAATTCGTATTGTTTGCGCTGTTGGTGCGCCTTCCAGTCTGGCCGTAGAACTGGCCGAAGAAAACGATATTTGTTTAGTGGGGTTCTTGAGAGAGAAGAGGTTTAATGTGTATACTGGAAAAACGAGAATTACCATGTAAATATGTTGAGAACCCTGCCTGCCGGCAGGCAGGCTTCTCAACATCATCAACCTTGTATTTATGAAAATTCGAATCAAAGGAAACGCCATTCGTTTTAGATTAACGCGAATTGATATGGCCAATTTTGAAAAAGAAGGTTTTCTGGAAGAGCGAACCGAATTTCCTAATGGTAGTGTTTTTTATTATGTACTACAGCAAAGTGCGGATGCTAAAACGATCAATGCGGATTATTCGGATAACACAATCACTATTCAGGTGCCTGATCATCAGTCGGCGCAGTGGACAGGTACGGAGATCGTTGGTTTTGATCATGATCTTGTTTTGCCAAATGGAAGAACGCTTCATCTGTTAATAGAAAAAGATTTTGAGTGCCTGGATCATTCGAAAGAGGACCAGAGTGATATGTATGTGAATCCGAATAGGGAAGGCTGAGGGCCTGCCTGCCGGCGGGCAGTTGAGTGGTTGAGCTGTTGAGAAGTTGAGCGACTACTCTAATTAAAGAAAATTTGCTCAACAGCTCAACCTGCTGAAAGCAGAAAACTCAACAGTAAAAAAAGGTAATTCGATAAAACATGTCTAGTAACTTAAGCAATCTCGCCGGCAGAAAACCTCTTGAAGAAAATCTCTTCGAGGAATTGGGTATTGCTGCCAGGGGAAAAGGCCATCCTTCTGTAGAAGAAATGGAAAAGCTGGCTGATCAGTTTGTTTTTGGTAAGGCCAATGTTTTTGGCGCAGCCAGTTTCTATGATTTTCTAAGACCAGAGAACCAGGGCAAGAAAGTTTATATCTGTAATGGCAGTGCCTGCCTTACTGCTGGTACACAACCAAAACTCAGAGAGGAACTGCTGAAGAAGTACAGGCCGGAAGAAATTGGAGAAATGTGTTGTCTTGGCAAATGTTACGAAGCAAGCGGAATGTTGATTTCTCAATCTGAGATAAAGGCTGACAGCAGTGCAGAATTATCCTCCCCTTTAGGGGCGGGGGGCGCATTGGCTGTTAATGCAGAAGTGGCTGGGGGAGCATTGGGCACTCGGTGGCTGAGGCTCTCGAAGCCACCAGTACTGACTTCTGAATTTCCTGGATTATCAGTATATTATTCCACCTGGACTAAAGTTTTGAAAAGTTCAAAAGAGGAATTACTGAATGAATTGAAAGTTTCAGGTTTGCGTGGAAGAGGAGGCGCCGGATTTCCAATTGCAACTAAACTTGAAGCTTGTTTAAATGCGAAAGGCAATAAGAAATTCATTGTATGCAATGCCGATGAAGGAGATCCGGGAGCATTTAGTGATCGGTATTTATTAGAAGAGAGAATACATTCCGTTTTGCTGGGAATGATGATAGCCGGATTTATTACCGGCGCCTCATATGGAGTAATGTATATCAGAGGTGAATATCCGCGTGCTATTGACATTTGCAGAAATGCCATTGAAGAATTAAAACAATATCAGCATACGGGTCAGCATATTCATGGATCCGGATTTGATTTTCAATTTAAATTGATTGTGGCGCAGGGGGCCTATATCTGCGGAGAAGAAACAGCCCTGCTTTCCTCCATCGAAGGGCAAAGACCTGAGGTAAGGGTACGTCCTCCATATCCTGTCCACCAGGGGTTGTTCAATAAACCTACTGTAGTAAATAATGTAGAGACACTTGCCTGTATTCCATTTATCATAGAGAAGGGCGGAGCTGATTTTGCAAAAATGGGAAGAGGAAGATCTACAGGCACTAAATTAGTTTCGTTAGATAGTCATTTCAATCGCCCGGGTTTATATGAAGTGGAAATGGGTACGCCTCTATCCAAACTTATAAATGAAATGGCAGGTGGATTTCGGGTGCCGGTAAAAGCACTTCATATCGGTGGACCCTTAGGTGGTTTGGTACCAGTTAGTAAAATAAATGATCTGACCATCGACTTTGAATCGTTTGCAGAAAATGGATTTTTGCTGGGACATGCGTCAGTGGTATGTATTCCGGAAGATTTTCCTTTAATACAATACCTGGCTCATTTATTTCAATTTACAGCACATGAAAGCTGCGGTAAATGTTTTCCCTGTCGCATTGGTTCTACGAGAGGATATGAAATGCTGGAGAAAGCAGGTAAGAGTGATTATAAAATTGATCCGGTATTATTTAATGACCTCTTAGAAACGTTAGAGATCGGGTCGCTTTGTGCATTAGGAGGTGGTCTGCCATTGCCAGTGAAGAACGCCCTTCAATATTTTGGAAATGAATTGTCAACTTATTTTAAAACTGCCTGATCATGTCTTATTTCCGGGAAAAAGAGACTGAAAAGAAGGACGAGACCAAAACATTTTGGTTTGGGAAGGCGAATGGACAACCTCAAAAGAAATCGGCATTTATAAATGATGAGCTTTATGATATAAATGAAGGTGAAACTATTTTAAGTTTCATTCGCCGCCATTTTGGCAATAAGGCCGTACCTACACTTTGTGATGCGCCAAACCTGGATCCTTTTGGTTCCTGCAGAGTTTGTTCAGTAGATGTGGCATTGAAAAAAAATGGTGCAGTTAAAACTCTGGCTTCCTGTCATACACCTGTTAGTGAGGGAGTTTATATTTATCCTGATTCCACCCGTATACAAAAACTTCGGCGCAATATCATCGAACTGGTATTGACCGATCATCCATTGGATTGTCTGACCTGCGAAGTAAATAATAATTGTGAACTGCAGGAGGTGGCTGCTCGTGTTGGTATTAGAGATGTGCGATACCCTCAAGGTAAAGATCATCTGAGTCGCGAAAAAGATCTTAGTCATCCTTACATGACTTCAGATCTTTCAAAATGTATCAATTGTTTTCGCTGTGTAAGGGCCTGTGATGAAGTGCAGGGACAATTTGTATTAAGCATGGCCGGAAGAGGATTTGACAGTCATATCATCAAAGGCTCTGATGTTAGTTTCAATGAAAGTGATTGCGTGAGTTGTGGTGCTTGTGCGCAGGCCTGCCCTACTTCCGCGATCAGCGATGTATTTGAATCAAAATCGATTGTCTTTGATAAAAAAGTAAGAACGGTCTGCACCTATTGTGGTGTGGGTTGTAATTTGGATGTTGCAGTCAATGCCGGAGTTATCAAATCTATTCAGGCGCCTTATGATGCGGTGGCGAACGGGGGTCATACCTGTTTAAAGGGACGATATGCATTTTCATTTTATGATCACCCCGACCGGCTCAGAACTCCTTTAATTAAAAAGAATGGCGAATTCATTCCTGCTACATGGGATGAAGCCTATGATCATATTGCGGGCAAGCTAAAAGAGATAAAAACTAATTATGGTCCGGATGCTATTGCCGGGATATCTTCTGCCAGATGTACCAATGAAGAGAATTACATCATGCAGAAATTTAT
>JAYTXP010000139.1:0-7147 GCA_043742885.1 Chitinophagaceae bacterium
TTGTCTATATCATAACTTGTGATCGCTCCATCTTCATATCTTTTGTCAGCCACAAATGCAGGCTGCACTTTTTCGAGAAAACTGCCATCGGTCTGCTGAAAAAAACTGGCTGTGGCTACATCTTTGGCACCTGCAATGATCAGATCCTCTAATCCATCTCCATTGAGATCCGCCACATGAAGAGCAGGTCCTAATTGGGAAAAACGATGAGGTAATAATGGTTCCAGTTTGAAATCGATATATGGGTTTTCTTTCTGCAGGTAATCTATTTTTGTGCCAGCAGTTATATCCTTAAATAATGGAGTTATCTCAATTGAAACGGTCTTTATTTTTTCCGCCTGTTTATGGTCAAAGATCACTTGCTGATCGGCATTCACCACCCGCTCATCATAATTACCATCGGGCCAGGCAATAGTTACTCTGGCTTTTAGATTCTTTCCAATTCCAGCAATGATCTTATCATCATTATTAGAAAGATATCCTTTCATCGTGTTGGCCACAAAATATCTGTCAATACTATCAGCTGTGATCACATGAATTTTTGTACCAAAGCCCTGTCGGTTCTGTGCAGGCCCTGTCAATTTTATCGAAACAGAATGATTGCCCTCATTCTCCCTTGTATTATTGCGATAAATAAAAGCATAATCATTGGAGTTATTTACAATGATCTCCAAGTCACCGTCATTATCAAGGTCAGCATAAGCGCAACCAAAACTCCAGGCAGGTTGCTCCAGTCCACTTTCCCTCGATTCCTTCTGAAATTGAAAATTCCCATAATTCTTATAATAATTTTTCACCACCTTATAAGAGGGTATTATGGAAAGTAGTTTCAAAACATCCTCACGTGTGCCTGCCCTGATCATTAATTTTTTTACTGAATCCATTTTGAATTTTACAAAATCCATATCAGTAATATCCCTGATCGAACCATTGGCGATATAAATATCCTTCAGACCGTCATTATCAAAATCATTTATCAGCACTCCCCAGCTCCAGTCGCTATAAGCCAACCCACTATAATAACTTATATCAGAAAAACTACCATTCCCGTTATTTTTCTGCATCACGTTTTTTATATACTGATATCCAAAACCATATTTAACCAGTTTATCAAACTCATCATAATTATTGGCTCTTCTTAATTGTTTTTGCCGGTAATTCCCTTCTGGTAACATGTCAACTCCGATAAGATCTGAAAGCCCGTCATTATTAATATCAGCGAAATCCGTTCCCATCGTGGAATAAGAACAATGTTTGAAATACTGATCAAATTCATTGACAAATTTCCCTCCACCTTTATTTATAAAAAGATAGTCGGGTTCCAGGTAATCATTGGCCTGGTATATATCGATCAACCCGTCATTATTAAAATCTTCCAGCAAGGCACTTAATCCAAAGGCCCTGGTTTGCAGTCCGGCCGATAGAGTGCGATTAACGAACTTTCCATTTACATTTTCATAATACTGGTCAGATTCGTAAGGCGTTGGTTTATCCTTAACGGCTTCCAGCTTATTGTCTTTGTTATATGCCAGGTGAACTGTTTTTGCGAAATCAAGATTATAGGGATGATTCAGCACCAGCAAATCCAGATCCCCGTCATTATCCATATCATTAAAATAAGCTGACATAGAAAATCCTTCATCCCCCACGCCATATTCCACTGCGCGATCAGTAAAGGTTCCATCCCGGTTATTTATATAAAACAGATTTCTTCTTTGTTTGGGATCTTTGGCTACAGACCGGCATACATAAATATCCATCCAGCCATCATTATTTATATCCACCATTACAGCACCTGTTTTATAACCAATGCCACCGTTAACACCGGCCTTTGAAGTGATATCTTCAAATTTCAGATGCCCTTTATTTAAATAGAGTTTGCAATCGCCCACATTAGAAGTAAAATAAAGGTCAGGCAGACCATCATTATTTATATCGCCGGCAGAAACACCCGCTCCATTATAGAAATATTCATAACTGATCACATTTAATCGCTGATCATCCTGCACTATATTATTAAAAAAGACGGAAGTGGAATCCGGTGGCAGCAGGGTGAATAATTTTTTCTGCGCATGGGAAGGAATAAAAATGCATATCATTAAAAATGCCAGCCAGGTTTTCAGCAAGATTCGCATTAGTTAGTAAGTTTTATTTGTTGCAATATATAGGCAGCGATCTTTCTTCCTTGTTCCAACCCATTATCAAGTGCTTCCCGAAAATGAATGCCGCCATAAAAACGACTGATGGAAGCTTCATCCGCGGCCATTTTAAAACTTTTGAAACGGCGTGGAGGAAGGTTTATATACATTTCACTTGAATCGATAAAGGAATAAGACTGTCTAATCATTCCTGTAAGAATGGTAGAAGCGCAACCGCTAACCACACTATGTCCGCTTGGATATTCAGGAAATGGAGGCGTTTCAATATAGGGTCTCCATGTAGAGGCAATCAATCGGTTGATATAGGTCTCTGGTCTTATTTTATTAAAATAATATTTATCTGTCCAGCAGGAAAGAAATCCTTCATATAAGCTAAGTGAAACAAGTAAATAAGTTTGACAGCGTTTCATTTCACTTGCATGTGTATTATTCAATGCCTGGCCGGTAAGTCTTATCCAGTGTCCTGCTGGTGATACTTTATGAACGAAATAGGTCATATGCCCTGCCGATTTGGTGATATTCGGATTACAATCCCAGAATAATGCGATACGGTGCTGCACGGTATCAGATTTTTTTGCATTGAGATATACTTCCATGGCCCCTTTATAAAAATTCGAATTTTTATCCTCATTATAAGGAGTAGGCGGACGAACATGAATTCGGTTGCTGCTATCAAACAAAAAAGAGCGCATCAAAAGCCAGTTGGGTTCTATGGCATTTCCATAATCCGGAGAAGTAGGTTGCCAGGCGCTGGCAGAATCAACAACTACATAACGCATCAGTGTGCGGGTATGCTCATAATTATCTTTTCTCATCCAGGTAATTATATGATCACCAGAAGTCTTTCCATAGATAATTGAACTGTTCAGGATCGCCTGATCATTATTGTTCTTTCTCAGCCAGGCTTCAATTTCTTTTTTCTGAAAACTGTCGATCATGTATTCGCTATAGACCAGTTTGCGGGCTACTGTATTAAATGCGATCATCGCCGCAAGAGATTCATCAATTTTATCGGCTGGTGGCCAAATACGTGTAAGTCCATTCAATTGACCTGCCATAGTATGCATATCCTTATACTTATAGCAAAGCACTTCGTATGCCGCAATATTTGGGTAAACCTGCACCCGGCTGGCAACAGGAGGATTGAAAAGATCTTCCATGATCACATCCACCAGTTGCTGATTACAACGGCCGATCCAGGAATCTTCCTTCCATGATTGGGTACGGGCAGTAGTTGACAAAAGAAGCAGGAAAATGAGACCAGAGGCTTTCATTCTCATTTGTATCATCATAAGCAGATTAGAAAAGACAAGGTAGGTTTTTCTCCTTCATTTTGAACCGGTAAATCAAAGGAAAATATACATATAATTTTGGATCACGCCATTGAGAGTTAGTCCGGAGGAAGAAGAGCAGGGTCTTGATCTTAGTCACCATGGCGAAAAACTATAGCAAAGGGTGAAAGACTGTAGCCATGAAGTCTTAAATTCATTTCAAAATTCAACCTATAATCTTTATTTTTGCAACCCCCAAGCCGGGGTAGCTCAGCTGGTTAGAGCATCGGATTCATAACCCGAAGGTCGGCAGTTCAAGTCTGCTCTCCGGTACAAAGCCCAAGTCATGTTTATCAGGAACTTGGGCTTTTTTAATGCACTCTCTCGATTGTGGTAATTCATCACAGCTAACAAAATAGCTAACAAAAATTACTACATCATGATTACGTTACCTAACAACTGTACATGCAGTAAGCTTGCCGTCTCCCCAAGAAATTGGTACACTAAGAATGCCAAATTTAACAATGACTGGTACATCATGTATCGATTTTATGACCCCAGATATCCAAAGCCTAAGCAGGTAATGGTGAAAGGAATGAATCAGTATAAGAAGCTATTGGAACGTCAGGAAGCCACCAAGAAATGTCTGTCAGATGAACTTGACAGGCTAGTTAGCGGTAGTAATAATCCATTTATTCGTGAAGTGAATAAAATTGACAGCATCGTTATACTTACGAAGGAAACCACCATAGTTGAAGCCTTAAGACATGCTAAAGAGAAGGTATCAGTATCCGATTCAACAAACAGAGACCTGAAGTATCTTATCATTCACCTTGAGAAAGCAGTTAAGGCTCTTAGCTTACAAGCATATCAAATCTCAAAAGTATCCCGGAAGATTATAAAAGTACTACTGGAAGAGATAAGTACAACCCCTGACCGATTTAATAAGAACAGGAGTAACCTTATGATACTTTTTTCTGAATTATGTGAGGCTGAAGCCATAGACATAAACCCTGTTAGGGATATAAAAAAGAAAAAAGTTGTTAAGCACATACGAGATGTATTGACTATTGATGAAAGGATTAGGGTCAATAAATTTTTGGAAGAAGGCTTTCCAACATTTCACCGGTTCCTGCATATCTTTTTTCACTCAGGAGCAAGAATATCTGAATTGCTCCGGGTTACTTATTCAGATATTGATTTGGCTAATCAGCGCTACAAAGTTGTAATTCGTAAAGGACGTAACTATACTGAGGTTTGGAAAACAATCAAAGATGTAGCGTTACCCTATTGGAATGCTGTAATGGCTGAATGTTGTAAGGGTGATTATTTATTCAGTATAGGATTACGCCCCGGACAAATTCAGATTAAGCCATATCAGGTAACAAAAAGATGGTATAGGCTTGTAAAGAAAAAGCTGGGTATTGAAGCTGATTTTTATTCTCTGAAGCATCTGCATACAACAGAGGTAGTTGACCTTTTGAGTGAAAAAGATGCAGCTAAACATAATGAGCATACTTCTACAGCAATGGTAGTTGGCATTTATGATGTCAAGAGAGATAATAGACAGCATAATAAAGTCAGAAGCCTCAATAATAAGTTTGCATAGTTTGGCTTACTAATCAACTTTATTTAACAACCCCTCTTATAAATGGAGGGGTTCTTTTTTAAAAAATGAAAAGTACATTCACTATATCAGAAATTTCTGTTTCTTATCAACCCAAGAAAGCAGACAGACCTGTCATATCCACAGCCCACGAAGCAATGACAATTGCCCGCAAATTTTTCCCAGAAGAGACCATTCACCTCCAGGAAAGGTTCATTGCTATGTATCTGAATCGTGCAAATCGGATAATTGGCATTTATCTGGTATCTATAGGAGGCATTACGGGAACTGTGGCTGATACCCGATTGATACTTGGGGTAGCACTTAAAACGGCTGCCGTGGGCATCATATTAGCCCACAACCATCCATCTGGCAATCTGAAGCCATCACGGGTTGATGAAGACCTAACCAGAAGAATAAAGGAGGCTGCTCAATACATGGATATCACAGTTCTCGACCACCTTATTCTTGGCCCCCTGGATGATGACTATTACAGTTTTGCAGATAAAGGAATATTGTAAAAAATCCTTTCCTTAGGAGAAGAAATAAGATGCCTGGATAATTTCAGGCATCTTATTTTCTCTGGAAATCCCATAAAAAATGGAAGAAATCAATAGTATCTTTAAAAGAGAATTATCCATCAATTTTTTTCACAAAACGGATGTTATGAGCGAGCCCAATGTAGAATTTGAAAAAAAACAATTTAAGGAGAGAATTTTTGAAATCCTTTTTGCGGGAGAAGATGAATATATACCAGGATTTGTAATTGACAATATCCCTTCCCTTTTAAGGGATTGCTGTGGAGTATTTAACGAAAGACGAGAAAAGGATGTGTTTCTAACAGGTGCATTAGTGGCATTGGGAGGCAGCTTTCATAATCTTTATGCGTATAATGAAGTTGACCGGAAAAATGTCTCACCAAATCTTGTAGCCTTCATAGTTGCGCCTCCAGCAAGTGGCAAAAGAGCCCTGGAGTATTCCAAAAAATTAATTTATGGTATAAGAGATACATTTCAAAGTGTAAAAAAGAGGAAGTTGATAATTCCTGCAAACAATAGTGCAGCTGGATTACTTCAATTAATGTATGAGAACGAAGGAGCTGGTGTAATTATAGAATCCGAAATTGATACCTTACTCAACGCCCAAAAACAAGAATGGGGTAAAAACTCTGATATTATTCGCAATAGTTTTGACAATGAGAATTACTCCATGTACAGGAAACTTGATAAAGAGTATATTGAAATAGAAAAGCCAAAACTGTCCATAGCCCTATCAGGAACAGAAAACCAATTCAAAGAATTAATGGTTTCCGTTGAAAACGGCCTTTTTAGCAGAGGATGTTATTACTTCTTTGAAGACAACCAACCTACCCTCAAATCGTTTGGCAGGCTCAATACAGAGCTCAATATCGATGACCAATTTGCACGTTTTGCAAAGATTGCAAATGACTACTATGAGCAGCTTTGTTCCTATGAGAAGGTTCAGGTTCGCTTTACGGAGCTACAGTTAAGGCAAATTCAGGCCACATTACAGGAGTATTACGATTATGTATATGAGGAAAATAAGGAATTGGAAGCTAATGTAAAGAGGGCATTTACTATTGCCTTAAAAATTTCTACAATTTTAGAAGCATTAAGCCGTGTAGAAACTGGAACAATGAAAGAAGATAATGAGTGCATGGACAATTCATTAAAAGTAGGAATGTTATTGACAGCAACGTATTTATCACATTCATTATTAGCTCTGGAAGCCGTAGGAGGTCAAAAAAAACTCAGTGCACACAGTGATAATTTTACTAGGCTGTACCAATCCCTACCAAAGGAGTTTTTAAAGACGGAGGTTATAGAAAAAGCTATCTCGATGCGCATGAGTCAGCGTACTGCCTACAATGCAATTAAGTTCTTTAGAGATAAAAATTGGATAGAGCTAAACATAGAGGGGAAATTCAAAAAAATAAAGTAATTGGTTGCAAAATTTGCAAAACTTGCAAAATATTTATATGGGAACCACATACGAGGATATAGGATATGAAATGTCTCTTGAAGATGATTATCTATATCATATTAGCGGAAAGGCTTTTGAGGATGCATTTGCGGATGCTTTTAATGATG
>JAYTXP010000140.1:0-3196 GCA_043742885.1 Chitinophagaceae bacterium
TGGTTTTTTTACTCTTACTGAAATCCCGTTTGGCCTTTACCGACTTCGGCTTTCATACGTTGGTCTTCAAACCATGAATCTGGATTCTATTTCATTCAGAAAGGAACGTTATGATTTTAATCTGAATGATCTTGTGATGAAAACCCGTTTGAGCCAGCAGATGGATGAAGTGATCATTTATGCAGAGAAGCCGTTGATCCAATCCAAAGACGGTAATTTAACTTTCAATGTAGGTGAATCCGCTCTGGCTTCAGGAAGTAATGCCAGTGATCTTCTATCTAATGTACCGCTTGTAGCAAAAAATTCTGAAGGGAAGATAACTGTGCGGGGAAAAGAACCCAAGATTCTTATTGATGATAAGCCAGTAGAACTAAACCTGCAGCAATTACAGGATCTGCTTGAATCAATGCCTGGTTCCTCTATTGAAAAGATAGAAGTAATGACCAACCCACCGCCGCAATATGCAAATGAACTGGGAGGTGTGATTAATATTGTTACAAAAAAAGGAAAAGTGGGAAAGAGTGGACGAATAAATGTTTCCAGTGGAACAAGGGGAGAGGGTAGTGTGAACGCCAGTTTCAATTATCGTAAAAAAGGATTAGCCCTAACCGTATCTGCTGGTGCCGGCATAAATCGCTTAAAAGGAAATGGCTATTCCACCCGACATAATATTTATACAGACTCCTCCAATTATTTCAATACAACCAATGATTTCCTGAATCAAAACACCCGTCCCAATTTTCGATTTAACATAGATATCGATCTGAATAAAAATAATATTCTCAATTTGGTCGCGTCCTATAATCAGAATGATTATAATAATTTCAGCAGCACAGGGTATACTAATATTAATAAGAATGGCGACCTGTGGAAATATAGCCGTAGGGATATTCAATCCACCGGCCAAACCTATAGCCCTTCATTTAGTCTTACCTATACCTGGAAGGGCCGGCCGGGTGAAACCCTTCGGTTCATCAGTGGTTATAATTATTCAAGCAGTGGATCAGATCGTGATTTTTTTCAGCAGTATTATGATCCATTATTAAATCCAACAACTGATTCAGTACAGAAACAATTAACGGATAATCGAAGCAACGGTCAAAATATGCTGCTGAATTATGACCGGCTTCTGGTGAAATCCAAGACCAATCTTTCTTTTGGATCAGGATATATTCGATCAAATAATCATGTAAACGTTGATGCCAGCTATAAAAAAAGGCCGGAAGGATTGATGCTTCCCCTGGATCTGCTAAGTAATGATTTCTGGTTTCATCAGACTGTCAACAATTATCGCGCTTCGCTCAGGCAATTGCTGGGGATGCAATTCAGTGTTACGGCAGGTTTGAATGCAGAACATACATCCATCTGGTTCGAATTGCTGAAAGATAACCGGGATGTAAAAAATAATTACTGGACCCTGATGCCTTTTGTAAACATCAATAAAACCTGGAAGGAAAAACTAAGTATCACTCTTGCCTACAAAAGAAGCATTCGCCGTCCGGGCATTAATGAACTGAACCCTACCATTGATTTCTCGGATCCTTATAATGTTCGTTTTGGAAATGAGAAGCTTACAGTCTCTACTTCACATAATTTCGATCTGGTCTTTTCCCGGAACAAACCTAAATATTTTTTAAACCTGGGTACAGGATACAATATAGTACAAGATATATTCAGCCAGGTGCGAACCTTATTGCCTGATGGAAAAACGCAGATAACCTGGGAGAATATCAGCGGAAGGAAAGAATATGAGGTAAGCAGCTGGAATGGCTTTACATTATCAAAGAAGATCAAATTGAATTTAAGTGCCAGTTATACTTATAACGAATACAATGCCTTCGATCGAAGTGTGAAAAAATTCAGGAATGGTGGTTCGATTACATCCAATGTTAATACCATTTACACACCGACAGATTTATGGAACATTACAGGTAGTCTGAACTTTAACCGCTTTGCAAATCCGCAGGGCTATGCAAGATGGGCTACCAGTATGAATTTGGGCATACAAAGAAGATTTTTCCATAAAAAATTAAGTGTAACGGTAAACAGTATTGATCCGTTTGTGCAGCAACAGACCCGGAATTTTACTTATGGAACGAATTTCACCGCGCAAAGTTTTAGTTCCACGCGTACCCGGAATTACCGGTTAAGTATCGCCTATAATTTTAGTAAAACGCCAAAGAAGCCTGATCTAAAAAAGCTCATTAAACCGAAGTGATCTCAGAAAACCGGCTGGCCAGCCAGCTTTCTGCAACAGGGATCATCCATTTTTCTTCCAGCTCTTTTTTAGTAGCTACCATGTTATTGAAATATAAAGTTTCTGGCTTGAGAAATCCTTTTTCCAACGCATAAGGTATCTGCGCCATTGGCAAAAGTTCGATCTTGTCATTAATATGGAAGGCGAGAGTCTGCCGGTCGAATAAATTGACAGCGAATTTTTTCTCAATTTCTTTTACCAGTCTTACTGAACTGTCGGTGCTGCAACCACCCACGGTTGTAGAGGTTTCATCCGCGATAAACACAATGAATTGTCCGAATATAAGATGCAGTTCATTCTTTACATCAGCTCCATGAGATTGCCATTGATTTTGAAAACCGTGGAGTATGCCTTCAATTTCCAGCGCTTCGCTCATTGTAAACAGGCGACTGCTTTGGTAGATCCATACACGGGAGGAAGGGTGAAAATTTGGGTCGAAAAGATTTTTGTATTCCAGGTTCATACTGCAAAGGTAAAGATCATTCCATTTCCTTCTCTATGATCTCGGCTATGTCCAGGACTTTAACAGAATCCTCTTTATCAGCCAGTTTCACCCCATCGGTCAACATAGTATTACAGAAGGGGCAAGCCGCAGCAATGATACCGGCCCCAGTTGCTATTGCTTCCTGCGTACGGTCTATATTGATTCTTAGCTTGCCAGGTTCTTCTTCTTTGAACATCTGAGCACCACCCGCCCCGCAACACAAGCCATTGCTCCTGCACCTTTTCATTTCTACCAATTCCGCATCAAGCGCTTCAAGCACTTTTCGCGGCGCTTCATAAATATTATTGGCGCGACCCAGGTAACAACTATCGTGATAAGTGATCCTTTTTCCTTTAAACTCGCCACCTTCTTTCAAGCGTATGCGACCTTCATCAATTAGTTGCTGTAATAATGCACTGTGATGAATAACCTCATAATTTCCACCAAGAGCAGGG
>JAYTXP010000141.1:0-5962 GCA_043742885.1 Chitinophagaceae bacterium
TTTCTCATGAATCACGACTCTGAACTGAAGAATAAACTTATCTCAAAATTTGGAGAAGCTGTTTATAAAACTGGAGAACTCGACCGACCCTTTTTAGCCTCTATTGTATTTAATGATCCACTGAAACTGGAACAGCTTAATGCCATGATCCACCCCGTTACCATTCGAGACGCGGAGCAGTGGATGAGAAAACAGGATGCTCCTTATGTTATTAAAGAAGCTGCTATTTTATTTGAAACTGGCGCTGCGCAGTATCTGGATTTAGTTATCGGCGTTAGCGCCCCCGCACATATACGAATGCGAAGAGTGATGGACCGGGATGGTCTCACTGCAGAGGAAATAAGAAAACGAATGGAAAAACAGATCAGCGAGTCAATGAAAATGAAACTCTGCGATTTTATAATTCTTAATGATGAAGCTGAACTGGTGATACCCCAGGTAATTGAACTGCATAAAAAATTATTGGCTCTCTGATCAATGAAATCGAGCCAGTGCTTCTTTCACTCTTTTCCAACCTTCCTCAATATTTTTCATACTATTGGCAAAAGAAAAACGAATGCAATTGGGGTCTCCAAATGCGCCACCGGAAACTGAAGAAACGTGGGCGGAGTTCAATAAAAATAAACTCAGGCCGGAGGCATTTTCTATTGTTGAAGTATCATCCGATTTCCCAAAGAAATGACTCACATCTGGAAAAACATAAAATGCGCCGGCAGGTTCCACGCAACTAAGTCCCGGGATCTCTTTCATTAATTCCAGCACTTTTTTTCTTCGCGCCTTAAATTCAGTCACCATTTCCATGGTAGGACGCAGATCTGTAGTCAATGCGGTAATGGCTGCGCGCTGAGCAATTGAGTTTGCTCCACTGGTAAACTGTCCCTGCACTTTTTCACATGCCTTAGCTATATCAGCATGAGCGGCTATATATCCAAGCCTCCAGCCCGTCATGGCAAAACCCTTACTTAATCCATTCACAATTATAACCCTGTCTTTTATATCATCAAACTGAGCAATACTTTCATGTGCCCCTGTAAAATTTATATATTCATATATCTCATCACTTATGATATATACCTGCGGATGCTTACGAAAAACTTCTGCAAGTGAAGCCAATTCGGATTTAGTATAAACTGTTCCCGAAGGATTGCAGGGAGATGAAAACATAAATACTCTGGACCTGGGAGTAATGCAGGCTTCAAGTTGCTCTGCATTGATCTTAAATTGCTTTTCCGCAAGCCCTTTCAATTCCACTACTTTACCACGGGCGATCTTTACCAATTCACTATAGGTAACCCAGTAAGGCGTTGGGATAATCACTTCATCGTCTTCATCTACCAAAGCAAGAATGGCATTGGCCAGACTTTGTTTGGCACCGGTAGATACAACGATATTCTCCGGCTTATAATCAAGATGATTATCTCTTTTTAATTTATGGCAAACGGCCTCTCTTAATTCAAGAAAACCCGGAACTGGTGTATAGTGACTGTAATTTTCACGAATGGCGTTGATGGCTGCCTCTTTTATATGTTCTGGCGTATCAAAATCCGGTTCACCCAAACTAAGATCGATGATATCTACTCCCCTGGCTCTAAGTTCCCGGCCCAGTTTAGCCATTTTGAGTGTTTCCGGTTCATTGAAGCGCTGAAGAAAAGAAGATAGTTGCATGTTATTTTTTTGATCCCTGAAAAAAAACAAAAGTAAAAGAAATGGACGAAGACGTTGTTCGCATTATCCGCCTTTTATTTTTTTTTCTTTTGATCGGTCTCGTACTGAAGGATCACTTTTCCTAGGGCTTTCATATAAGGAAGACCAATTGTTGAATAGTCGTACTTATCATCGTTTAAAATGCCATCACTATTACAATAGATCAATGCACTAAGAAAAAAATCGACTTTATTTTTTGTGTTTTGTATATAAGCTCCGTCAATTAGAAAACCATAAGCATCACCTACTTTGTTATAGATCTTTATCCAGGGCAAACTGGAGTCAGGTTCACTTCCATACAAAAGGAATTTCACGTAGGTATCCCAATATTCGCTCCTGTCATAATAAGGAGAAGCGGAAGAGGTAGCAGGCATCGACATGTAAGTTCTAACAAAATCAAGGTCGCCTTCTGTTAATCGAAATCGCCTTGATTCAGGAATTGCATCCGGAAAAATTATATTTCTTACCAGGGAATGAAGCTCGGTGAGTGGAAGGCGGTTCTTTCTTGAAAAATCCAGTGGCTCATTCATCAATTTTCCCGCCTTCATATATCCCTTTCCGATCTTAACTGACCTGGGAGCGTATTCATACCGACTAAATTCAGCTGGTTTACTATAAAGTAGTTTTCCTTCCTTATTATAAAATGAAACAGGATTGGTTCTCCGGTTTTCTTCTTCTGTAAGTGATACATCCAGACGATGAATGATCTCTGCACCGTTATAGCCTAGTCGGTGAAGACTGTTATTGATATATTCCTGTCCGAGAAATTCATAAAGGCGATTGAACGCCTCATTATCACTTACCAGTAATATTCGCCTTATGTAATTTGCTATCGTGGGCCTTCCATCAGGACTATTGGGATCATTGAATTGTTCTGTTTCTGAACTACCTTCTGCAAAGCTTATCATCGTACTGTTCATGTCGAGCCCGGGAATATTGAGCTCATTCAATTTTTGAAGAGAGAGTAAAATGATTGGTAATTTGACCGTAGAGGCGGGATAATAATATCGCTGATCATCTACATTGAAAAAATGATCCTTTAAGATCAACTTTGATTTTCCTTTATGCCGGATGCTGGTATAAAGGATCTGAACATTCCAATCTTCCCGATGTTTCAATACTGAATCAAAAACAGGTTTATTTTTTTGCATCAGATTTTCCAAAAGGTTGATATCACGGCTTTGCTGCGATAATGCCGGAAAGGCTCCCAGCAGGGCCATGCAAAAGGCAGATAAACCCCATTTTTTCATCCGGGTAAATTAGCGATAAAAACAAAGAATCCCAGTATTTGAGAGTAAGGTTGCTAATACATTGAATGTCAAATGAAAAAAAGGCCCTGAGTTGTCGAAAACCTACCCCGGACCTCGCGATTTTCCTTCCTAAACCCCTATCTTTGCCCCTCTTTAAAAATCCCTGAAAGCCCTTCGGCAACCACCGAAAAAAAGGGCGACCATAAATCAATCATTGTATGCAACTGAAAGGTTTGATCCGCTTTTTCACCATCCTGCTGATCGTCTATTCAATTTACCAGTTATCATTTACCTGGTTTGTAAAGAATCATGAGAGCAAAATGGAAGCAAAAGCGAAGGCTTATGTTAAGAAGAATTTTCCTTCCGCTCTTGAAAAGTATCCTAACAACAAGGACTCGCAAGCCATTTACCAGGAGAAAATTGACCAGGTTTATCAGGACAGACTGAGAAGGCTGCTTGACAGCACACGTGATGAGACTGTTACTTATGGTATCAATGGTGCCGTTAGTTATCAGAAAGCAAAAGAAGAAGAATTGAACCTTGGTCTGGATCTTCAGGGAGGTATGAACGTAACACTGGAAGTGGAAATGACCGGTTTACTTCGTTCTCTTGCCAACAACAGCAAGGATACAAATTTTAAAAAAGCAATCCTGAAGGCTGAAGGTCGCAAGGCAAACAGCGGATCTGATTTTATTACACTATTCATTGAAGAATACCGTAAACTGGAAACAACAAGACCAATGGCCTCCCTGTTTGCTGGTGCTGCCGGAAATAAGATCGATATAAATTCATCTGATGCGAAAGTTGAAAGCTATATCCGTGAAGAAGCCAGAGGCGCTTTCGACAGAACCTTCAGAGTTTTGAGAACACGAATAGATCAGTTCGGTGTGGCACAGCCAAATATCAATCCTAACCGAGATAAAGGTATTATCAATGTTGAGTTGCCTGGAGTAAAGGATAAAGAAAGGGTAAGAAAATTATTGCAAAGCACAGCGGTACTTGAGTTCTGGGAAGTATATACTTTTTCAGATGCTCCATTCTCTCAGGGTTGGACCAAGACTGATGCTGCCTTTACTGCAAAAAATGGTGGAGCTGTTGATTCCACTAAGTTGAAAACTGATTCAACGAGTTTAGCAAAAACTGATTCTACCAAAGTAAAAGATGATACCAGTCTCCTCTCCAAAAAGATAAATACCGGCGATACTACAAAGAAAACGACTGCAACCGGCAAGGTTACTTTACAAAATTATATTCAGTTTGCCAGTCCTTATCAGGATGAAAAAGGAAATTCCATTTTCGGTCCTTCCATTGGCGCAGTAGCCGTTAAGGATACAGCTGAAGTAAGACTGATCCTTCAGGAATATTCAGGTAATTTCCCTTCTGATGTTAGGTGGGCCTATGGTATTTCTCCAAAGGATAAAAAAGGGAAATCAATCGCGGCCGTTCCATTGTATGGACTAAGAACTTATGGTCGTAATGCAGCTGAACTTGATGGTGATGCTATCTCCGATGCAAGCATGGACTATGATCAGTCAGGAAAAGTGGAAGTGAGAATGAACATGAAGAGCTATGGCGCTTCTATCTGGAAAAAAATGACGGAGAAAGCAGCCGGAGATCCTGGCACACAGACAGATAACCGTTGCATCGCTATTGTACTTGATAATATCGTTTACTCGGCTCCGACAGTAATTAATGCGATACCTAACGGAACCTCTTCCATTTCCGGATCTTACACTACAGAAGAAGCAACTGACCTGGCCAACGTACTGAAAGCAGGTAAACTACCAACACCGGCCAAGATCGTACAAGATCAGCAGGTAGGACCTACGCTTGGTAACAAGGCCATTCATGGTGGTACTATGGCATTCGTAATTTCATTTATTGTGATCTTCCTGCTGATGCTGGTTTATTATAATACCAGCGGATGGATCGCTAATACCGCACTGATACTTAACCTGCTTTTCACCGTTGGTATTCTTGCTGGTTTGGGCGCTACTCTTACCGCACCTGGAATTGCCGGTTTGGTACTTACGATTGGTATGGCGGTGGATACCAACGTAATTATTTACGAGCGAATTAAAGAAGAACTGGATAAGGGCAAGGGCTATATCCCTGCCATTAATGAAGGATATAAACGTTCGCTGCCTCCGGTACTGGATGCTCACGTGACCACACTATTGACAGCCATCATTCTGTTTTATTTCGGTCTTGGACCAGTAAAAGGATTTGCTACCACTCAGATCATTGGTATTCTGCTTTCTCTGTTCTGCGGAATCCTGGTGAGCCGTTGGGTGTCTGATATTTTTACTACCAAGCAAAAACATCTGAAATATTTTACTGGTATTTCCCGGAGTATTTTCAAACATGCCAAATTTAAATTCATTGAATACCGTAAAGTGGCCTATGTGATCTCTATGATCGTACTGGCACTGGGTATTGCCTCTTATTTCAATGGATTTGATGAAGGAGTTGAATTCAAGGGAGGTCGCAGTTACAATGTTAAATTTGAAAAGCCTGTAGATGTAGAGAAAGTTAGAGATAGTCTGCGATTGGCCTTTGAAGGAGAAAGCCCATTGATAAAAACAATTGGAGACAATGCTACTCTTGATATCATTACTTCATATCAGATCAACAACCCAAGTCTTTCTTCTGATTCGATCGTGGAAAGCAGATTGCTGGTTGGTCTGAAGAATTTTCTTCCTGCAGGAACTGACTTTAATAAATTTGATAACGTTTACAAGCAAGGTTCAAATAAAGTATTACCAACCATATCAGACGATCTGAAGGCGGGCGCGATCAAAGCGACCATCTTCGCATTGCTGGTGATCTTCCTTTATATCTTTGTTCGCTTCCGCGACTGGAGATATTCCATTGGAACGATCGTGTCTTTGCTTCACGACGTATTGGTTACCCTGATTGTGTTCTCATTTGCCAGAAATATCGTTCCTTTCCCATTGGAGATCGATCAGCATTTTATTGCTGCGGTACTAACTGTGATCGGTTTCTCT
>JAYTXP010000142.1:0-3666 GCA_043742885.1 Chitinophagaceae bacterium
TAAGTTTTCCACAATATTTGAAATAAATCCTATATGTTTAATTCTCAATACATTAAAAACCATAGTATAGTTCCATTGTTTTAAAGCCAAAACATTAGCTCATGAATTTTAATGAAAGAGAAAAGAAAATATTCTTTGATATTATCAGTGATTTAACGGGACACCATAACAATACTGGAGTTATTGAAATTGGATTAACAGAAGCGCATATAATTAAAAGAGTATCTGAAAAAATAACTCGTAAAAGGGCAGTTGAATTATTGGAAGAATTTAGAAAGGAAGATATTCACTATTTAGATGGTGAAAAGGAATGGGTGTATAGAATATCAGCAGCAGGGAGGGTTCTTTATTGGGAACACTTAAAGCAGGAAGCGTATAAAACTGAATTAGACCAACAGTCCGTTAAATCCACCATTAAAACAGGTTTATATACAAGAAGAAATATTTGGATTATGGGAACGATTGCCTTTATAGGTCTTTTATTTGTGATCCTAAATTTTATTTTGGGGTTAATGAGAGAAGTAGGAGAATCGCAAAAAGAAGAAAGACAACTGTTGCAACAGATAGAAGAATTAAGAAATAATCAAAAACCATCAACCACTGAAATTCGGACGGGCTTTCCTTTTTCAGATACTTCGCTTCCCATTCAGAAAGTAAAAATGGAAAAATAGGGTTCTGCCTTTTATCTAACATTTAACTTGAATTGCCGCCAGCTTGTTCTAACTATTTTTACCCGCCCAAATTCGGGGGGTATATTTCCCATTGCCCTCCCTATCTTCTACTTGTTTTGTTGTCTGATAGTGAGGTATTGGGGGTGTTATTAGAAGTTGCCGCCTTTTATTGGGCTCGATCCATAGTTTTCCTGCCTGAGAAAATAGAAATACTCTACTCCTATTGTATATTCAGAGCCTGCCGCTGGCCTGCTCCTGCCGGCCTACCGGGCATCAGAATTCAGGGATGTGGAGAACCTGAATAAACTTGTGGTGGTGCCCGCTAATAGCGAATTTGCCTAAACTATTAGGCTGGAACTGTAAATAGAACAAATAATTAAGGATTCCCTGATCTTGGCGGGAAATAAGGAGGTACTGGTTCGAATTAAAGAATGGCTAAACTGGGTAAATCTGGCGTATATGTGAACTTCCCAATCCGGTATTCAGGCACTCAGAAACTCAGTAAATTGTTACGCTGATCATTGTTGCGGTGGGGGGACCTTTAGTTTGGGATGAGTGCCCCCATCCTCTGCCTTTTTACAGGGCGTTGGAAGCCTTTTATAGGCATCTTCAGAGGCTAATACGTCATCGGCATCATAACCCACATTGGCGATATAAGCCTTGATCTCTTCGATATTGATACGATCCGTGATATATTTCACCCTGGTCTCCCCTTTCCGGTAATTGACATTAATCTCTACCACCCCATCATAGGGTTTAACATAAGCCTCGATCCTTTTTTTACAATTCTCACATAACGCCCCCGGAGTCTTGATCGTAGCAGTTACTATTGCCTTGGTCTGTGCATTTGAAACTTCGTGTATGCCCATTACCAGGGCCAGCATGAACAATATTCTTGTAGTGACATTCATGTATAAAGGTTTTAAAGGTGCTCTACTAATGCCAATCCAATACGAATCTAATGCGAACCCAATGCGAATCTAATACTAAACAGTCTTTCATAGGATCTCCTAACTCCTAACTAATAATTCCTAACTTAATGAATTAGGCTCTTAATCATAAATTCCACGCATCCGCCTCCGGAGCTTCCCTCCATTTCATCAACATCTCCTCCTGTTCCTTACTCACAATTCCTTTTTCAATAGCCAGCTCGATCAAACTGGGATAATCTGTCAATGAATAGTATTTCAGAGATGCTTGTTCGAAAGCATGGGTTGCAACCGGAAATCCATAATTAAATATGGAGACCATACCGATAACGTCCAACCCCTCCTTTTTTAGAACGTCGGCCACCTGCAAACTACTTTTACCAGTAGAAACCAAGTCTTCGATCACCACAGTCTTCTGTCCTTTCTCAAAAACCCCTTCGATCTGGTTGCCCAGTCCATGCTCTTTGGGCTTTGGACGAACATAGATATAAGGAAGTTTCAACTGATCAGCTGCCATAGCTCCCCAGGCAATTCCTGCAGTAGCAACTCCCGCAAGCAGATCAGCCTCCGGAAATTTCTCAAAGATGATATTACACATCTCCGATTTGATATGCTCCCGTATATGAGGAAAAGAAAGCAGCTTGCGGTTATCACAATAAATCGGACTCTTCCATCCACTGGCCCAGGTAAAAGGATGATCAGGACTCAATTTTACAGCAGCGGCCTGCAACAATTTTTCGGCTATCAGTTTTGCATCAGTCATACTACGAAGGTAAGTCCTGCCCGCCCCTCATCCTCAATCCTATTCGCTTTTTTGTATCTTACGAACATCATGTATATCAAGATCTATTTCTCTGATAAACCTCTTTTCCTCTGCGACGAAGTGGACGATCATGTGCAGGATTATCTGCATCATGACGATGCCGTATTCATTGATGAACTGGACTCGCATTCAGTCAATGCCATGATCCATGAAATGCAGCAGCCCAGGATCCATGCAGGTGTTTTTTATCACCCGGATCTGAATGAATTAAAGAAAGCATTTTATAAAAAATTTAAGATCGTCCAGGCAGCCGGCGGGCTGGTGAGGAATAAAAAAAATGAGATATTATTAATATTCCGGAGAGGGAAATGGGATCTTCCCAAGGGAAAATTAGATAAAGGCGAAAAGCTGGAAGCATGCGCTGTTCGTGAAGTGGAGGAAGAAACAGGATTAAAAAACATAACGCTTAAGGATCCATTGGAGATCAGCTATCATACCTATCACGAAGGAGCCAGGTTCATTCTCAAAGAATCTCATTGGTTTGAGATGGAAGTAATAGACGAACAGGAATTGACACCCCAGGCAGCGGAAGATATTCATGAAGTAAAGTGGGTTAAGCCATCCCAGTTATCTCATTATTTTGACAAAAGCTTCCCTTCCGTAGTGGATATTTTAAGATCAGTGAGTTAGTATTTATTTTAAGGTGCGAAATACTACCTCAGGAAGAAAAGGCGAAGCGTCGCCATTATTGCGAATGATATCTCTCACAATCGTAGAAGCTACAGATGTATATTTTGGTTCGCAGGTTAGGAATACTGTTTCAATCGTTTTATCCAGGGTCCTGTTCGCATCCGCAATAGTTTTTTCATATTCAAAATCCGAAACATAACGGATCCCTCTCAGAATAAAATTCGCACCGATCTTTCGGCAGAAATCAATGGTCAGTCCTTCATAGATGGCAGTTTCCACTCTTTCTTCATCTTTATATATTTCATTTAGCCATTGCGCTCTTTTTTCAGGAGTGAACATGGGCGCCTTGGCCGTATTTAACCCAATACCCACAATGATCTTATCAAATAAAGGAAGGGCTCTGTTGATTATATCTACATGTCCCAGCGTGACTGGATCAAAGGTTCCCGGAAATAAGCAGATTCGCATGGTTTGCATTTTCTCCGGTAAGTACCGGAATGAGTAATTAGTTTCGCCCGGACAAAAGATATAACACTGCCATTCTTATAGCCACTCCATTTTCCACCTGTTGCAGAATGATGGCTTGTTTACTATCGGCCACATCTGAATCCAG
>JAYTXP010000143.1:0-5479 GCA_043742885.1 Chitinophagaceae bacterium
CACTACAGCCGCGATCATGATCTCTACATGTTTGGCTGTTCCTCCGGCTGTAATAATGCTATCGAAAGAAAATACCGCATCGATCAGTATGATCTGTCCCATTGCCGCGCTCAATGATAATGGTTTGGATTTCTTGATTGATTCATTAGGATCTTCGCCTTCGAGTTTATGATGGATCTCCATAACCGATTTATAGATAAGAAAAAGACCGCCCGACAGCATGACCAGGCTGGCCAGGTCAAGGCCTTTTCCAAAAACGCTTATTACTGCTTTCCCTTTCTGAGTAAGCAGCCAGCTCAATCCCAGCAATAATGTACTTCTCATCAGAATACCTGTGACCATCCATCCTCGGCGAGCAGTCTGCTGATCTTTTTTTATTTTAAGCCGGTTAAGAATAATACTTACGAAGATCACATTATCAATGCCTAAAACAATCTCGAGTACAACAAGAATAAAAAAACTGATTAGACTGTCTGTAGTGAAAAGATGTTCCATTATTTGTTCAATTTTTTTATGATCTTTTTTACAATGGCGGGACCTTCATAAATAAATCCGGTCCATACCTGAACCAGCCCGGCACCTGATTCTATTTTTTCCCTTGCATCTTCAGCAGTAAAAACACCTCCGCTGGCAATCAGCGGCAGATGTCCATTTGTTTGCGAAGTTATAAACCGAAGAATCTCGGTACTTCTTGATTGTACAGGTTTACCACTTAGTCCTCCTGCTCCGATCTGGTCAATTTTGCTTTTTGGTGTTTTCAATCCATCGCGGCTGATCGTGGTATTGCTGATCACCAGTCCATCCAGTTTGATCTCCATGGCCAAAGATACCACATCACTTAACTGCTCTGTATTGAGGTCGGGTGCGATCTTGAGCAAAATGGGTCGCTGAATTTCTAAACTGCTATTGATCATTTGAAGATGAGTAAGAATTTTTCTCAGCGATTCTTTTTCCTGCAATTCACGTAATCCGGGTGTATTAGGCGAACTCACATTCACTACAAAATAATTTACATAAGAGTGTAGCATGCGGAAACAGATCTCATAATCTTTCCAGGCTTCTTCATTTGGCGTGATCTTGTTCTTGCCAATATTTCCTCCAATGATCAGGGAAGAATTTTTATCAGAGCTTTTCCAGTTTCGTAATCTTTCGGCCACCTGTTTTACACCATCGTTATTAAATCCCATTCGATTGATCAACGCTTTATCCCGAACAAGCCGGAATACTCTTGGTTTGGGATTTCCTTCCTGTGCAACAGGAGTAACCGTGCCAATCTCTATATGACCAAAACCCAGGCATTCCAGTTCACGCAGATATTTGGCATTCTTATCAAAACCTGCGGCAAGACCAATGGGGTTAGAAAATTTAATAGAAAGAAAATCAACAGGCTTTTCCGGTGCCTTAAAAATGGAGATGATCATTTTCCTTAAGGGCCTTACGCTGCAAATCAGACGCAAAAAATTCATTGAGAAATAATGCACCGCTTCGGGAGGAAAAAGAAAAAAAACAGCTCGAATAAGTGGATACATGACGCGAAGATAGCAGAACTTTAAAGGCGGTTTTTGGTTGATAATAGGATAGGGGTTACATTTGAGTTATAAAGTTGCATAAACAACTAAATTTATGGAAGAAGCTTATATAGTCGCCGGTTTTCGAACTGCAGTAGGAAAAGCAAAAAAAGGTGGATTCCGTTTTTTTCGCCCAGATGATCTCGCCGTTGAAGTGATCCGGGGGTTGATGGCTACGGTGCCTTCACTTGATCCAAAAAGGGTGGATGATGTGATAGTAGGCAATGCGGTTCCGGAAGCGGAGCAGGGTTTACAATTTGGCCGCATTATTTCCGCAAGAGCCTTGGGTATTGAAGTTCCCGGAGTTACTGTAAATCGCTATTGCGCATCAGGATTGGAGACCATTGCCATTGCTACAGCGAAGATCCGTATGGGTATGGCAGACTGTATTATAGCAGGTGGAACAGAAAGTATGAGTATGGTTCCTACTGCAGGATGGAAAACAGTTCCTGCATACTCCATTGCAAAAGACGAACCCGATTATTATCTGAGTATGGGTCTTACCGCAGAGGCGGTAGCCAAAGAATATAATATTGGCCGCGAGGCGCAGGATGAGTTCTCTTTTTATTCTCATCAGAAGGCCTTGAAGGCAATTTCCGAAGGATATTTTAAGCCTGGTATACTTCCAATAGAAGTGGAAGAAATTTACCTGGATGCTAAAGGCAAAAAGCAAAAAAGAAAATATACGATGGATACCGATGAAGGTCCGCGTGCAGATACGTCAATAGATGCCCTAGCCAAATTGAAACCAGCGTTTGCAGTGGGTGGATCTGTTACAGCGGGCAATTCATCTCAGACCTCTGATGGAGCCGCATTTGTCATAGTAATGAGCGATCGTATGGTGAATGAATTAGGCTTGAAACCAATTGGTCGACTCATTAATTCTGCAGTAGCAGGTGTTCATCCTCGTATTATGGGCATGGGTCCTGTAGCGGCCATTCCAAAAGTATTGAAACAGGCAGGAATGAATCTTTCCGATATAGATCTGATTGAATTGAATGAAGCGTTCGCCTCCCAATCACTGGCTGTAATAAGGGAAGTAGGATTGGATCCTTCAAGAATAAATATTAACGGGGGGGCCATCGCACTTGGTCACCCGCTGGGGTGCACCGGTTGTAAACTTACCATTCAGAATCTCCATGATATGAAACGTCTCAATAAAAAATATGGCATGGTCACCGCATGTGTAGGGGGAGGCCAGGGAATTGCGGGCATTATTGAAAATATCAGCTAGGTTGCAATTTTCCATAAAATAATCGTATTTTAATCGGGCAGAATTCCTGACCAGGCTAAACCTTTCAGACTGTTTTCAATCATAGTTCAGGGTTAACAAAAACTAATTTTATGGATAGAAGAGATTTTCTGGCTGCCCGCGTAAAAAGGCGGAAAGATCATAAAGAATCCACTCCAACTTACCGAACTCTTTCGGGTATAAATCCCTATTCAGGACCCTGGACCGATGAGGAAGTGATTCATTTATTGAAACGTACCATGTTTGGGGCGAAGAAACAGGAAGTTGATTATTTTAAAAATCGAAGCCTTGGCCAGGCGGTGGATGAATTATTGAGTCCCATTTCGCCCGACCCGACACCACCTGTAAAAGAGTATGTTACTTCTACCACAGCTACTACTCCGGATGGTAACATTGTTCAAGGTACTACCTGGATAAATGATATAAACAATGATGGCACCGTACAGTCGCAGCGAGCGGCCTCTTATAAAAAATGGCTGATCGGAAATATGATTAACCAGGACCGTAGTATTCGCGAAAAAATGATCCTTTTCTGGATCAATCATTTCGGCAATGAAGTGGTTGATGTGGGCAATGCGAACTGGATATACAAACAGCAACAGTTGATCCGTCAATATGCGCTGGGGAATTTTAAGAACCTTGTTTTTAATATCTCCACGGATATTTCTATGCTTCGTTACCTAAATGGATACCTTAACCAGGCAGCTGCTCCTGATGAGAATTATGGAAGAGAATTGATGGAACTTTTTACATTGGGTAAAGGAACAGACTCCCGGTATACCGAAGCGGACGTAAAAGAAGCGGCCAAAGTGCTTACTGGCTGGCAGATCAATGGGACCACCGCGCTCTCTATTTTTACTTCCTCCAGGCATAGCACTGTAAATAAACAATTCTCTTCTTTCTTCAATAACACAATGATCACCGGCCGCACCGGAGCTACCGCGGGTACACTTGAACTAACTGATTTCATCACTATGATCTTCGCTCAAAATGAAGTAGCGAAGTATATCGTTCGCCGACTCTATCGCTGGTTTGTTTATTATACTATTGATAGTGCCACGGAGACCAATGTTATCACACCTTTGGCAGACCTTTTTCGCAGCAATAATTATGAGATCAAGCCAGTGCTGGCTACTCTGTTCAAGAGTGAACATTTTTATGACCGTATCAACCGTGGATGTATGATCAAGAATCCGGCAGATCATGTAATAGGTGCTCTCCGAGATATGAATGTGAGTTTTCCAGCTATTACTGATTGGTCGACCAATTACGGTTTATGGAATATATTTTATTCCTGGATGGTGAATACAGGCCAGAATCCACATGACCCGCCTAATGTATCCGGACTGCCAGCCTATTATCAGGAGCCATCGTTTCATGAAATATGGATCACTGCAGACACACTTCCAAAAAGAAATCAGTATACGGATACGATGATCAATTCAGGTTATTCGGTAAATAGTATAAGGGCGCAGTTTAATTGTGTTGCTTTTGCCCAGTCATTGTCCAATCCAGGCAATCCAAACGACCTGATAGATGAATCGGTAAAACTTTTATTCCGAAATGATCTTTCTATTCAGTCGAAAGCACAGATAAAAACTCAGATCCTGCTCTCAGGTCAGCAATGGGATTATTACTGGACCAATGCCTGGATGGCTTGGGTATCTAGTCCGACCACTGCTAATTTCAACATCATCAATACACGATTGAAATCCTTTTATCAGTACCTGTTTAATTTATCTGAATACCAGCTGGCCTGACCCGGCATCAATCAGAAAACATGAAAAGAAAAGACTTCCTGTTGAGTAGCATTCCCGCCGCAGCATTGTTGCCAGAAGTGATCAATGGATACTCGGTAAATGCATTTACCAGTGATTCACCTTTAGTTCAGGCGTTGATGCGAGGCACTACCACTACGGATCATGTACTGGTTATAATACAGCTTTCCGGCGGCAATGATGGTCTGAACATGGTAATACCCGTTTCGGACTATAGTAAATATTTCAATGCGAGGAGTAATATCGCGATTCCTGAAAACCGAGTACTGCCTATTTCCGGCGTGAGTGGCACCGGTATTCATCCTGCGATGACCGGACTTCAGACTTTATTCAGTGAAGGAAAAGCGAAGTTGGTGCAGGCCGTAGGTTATCCCAGTCCCAACTTCTCACATTTTCGCGCTACAGATATATGGATGAGTGGTTCGAATAGTACGCAGGAAGTATATACCGGATGGGCGGGACGATATCTCAATAACGAATTCCCTAATTTTCCTAATGGTTATCCGAGTGCTACTATGCCTGATCCGCTGGCTATACAGATCGGATCTTCCACTTCACTTACTACTCAGGGGCCTACTGTGAATATGGCCATGAGTATAACGAACCCTACCAGTTTTTATAATCTTATAACGGGTACTACGGATCCTGTTCCTGACACGCCGGCCGGAAAGGAATTAAAATATATACGCACCATCAATCAGCAAACGCAACGATTTGGTGCGTCGGTACGCAATGCTGCAAATTCTGTTACTCAGCAGGCAGTATATCCCACGAGCAATTCACTGGCCGACCAATTGAAGATCGTTGCCCGACTTATCAAAGGCGGATTGAAGACCAGAGTATATATGGTCAGTTTCGGCGGTTTTGATACTCACTCGGTG
>JAYTXP010000144.1:0-2587 GCA_043742885.1 Chitinophagaceae bacterium
CCTTCGCAAATGGAAGCTATCCTGCTTCATGAAATTTCGCATATCCAGAAAATGGACTACCTGATCAACCTGATGCTGAACTTCATTCGTGTGATTTTATATTTCAATCCTTTCGCCAATGCATTTATAAGAATAGTGGAAACTGAAAGGGAAAAAAATTGCGATGAAATGGTATTGCAATTTGAATATGCATCCCATGATTACGCTTCAGCCCTTCTCACTCTTGAAAAACTCACACATCGTAATCAGGTATTGGTGCTGGCGGCTACCGGTAAAAATGATCTATTATTCCGGGTAGAGAGAATGTTGGGTGTGCAAAAGAAAGAAAAATTTGATATGCGTCGAGCCCTGGCCATTTGTGTGGGCTTGCTTTCTATTATTTGTGTGAACGCACTGACCATTATAACAAAAGAAGTTAAGGTACTTTCGGACCAGGCTTATGCAAATGGATTGGAATCAGCTAACATAAACAACCCGGCTTCAGTATCAGAGAACCCTGAGAAAATTATCATTAATGCATTTCGTCAGGTTTCCACTACTGCGAAATTTCCGGCGAAAATAAATGATAAGCCAAAGTCTGCTCCTGCGATCTCCGAAGAACCAGATTATAAAATGGTGAGTTATGATATGCCATTGATCCTTCAGACTGTATTGAGCAAAACGCAGGAACTACAGGTGAAACTCGCCATGTCTTCCTCCAAAAAACTATTGGAGAATGTTCAACTGAAGCAAATGGAAAAAAACCTTGCAGATGCATTCAGTTTACATGAAAAAGAAGAATTGAAAAAAGAATGGCGTACCGAGATGAATAAATTTGACTGGTCGCATCTTGAAAATAAACTTCGCGATGCCTATGCGCAGGTTGACTGGGATCGCGTGAATCTTCAACTGAACAGTGCAATCTGTCAAATCCAGGTCGATAGTATGGTAAATGTTTACAATCGCGCCTTCTGCGAGCTGGATATGGTAAAACATCAACTATATGAAGATTCTTTAACCGGTATTCCCGATACTGATGTAACTCTGAATGAGATCGCAGAAAAACAGAAACTGATACAAAAAGCTATCTTTCAGCTGAAACCTAAAAAGACGGTAAGATTATAATAATTAATAACAGCGGGGACAATTCTCGCTGTATTTATTTCCAAGCATGAATCCGAATACTACTTCATGCGTTCCCTTATTAAAAGAGCTCAGTATATTATTTGTAGTCTGCTTATCGTAAGAATAACTAACGTTGAATGTATTACTAACATTTAATCCAAGCATTCCAGCAAATCCATCTTCGTAACGGTAGCTGGCACCCATCCAGAGAAGATCACGGAATTGAAACTTCAAATTTGCTTCGGGTTGAAATTCTTTGAAGGAACTTCCTTTGATATATTTTACCATCAGTGAAGGAACCATATTCACATCATCACTCAGCATGAACCTATAACCTGCCGTAAGAAAGAGATGCGGTACGAATTTACTTTTCTGCAGTATAGCTGTATTATTAACTACAAAATCGATGGTCTGCGGGATCACCTGCTGAACGGAAAATCCAATAAAATAATCCCTTGAGTATAGCCATAGACCTGCCGACATGGTAGGTTTCATTTTTCCAAGTATACCAGTAGCTACATTACCGGTAGCAGGATCATAAGGATCTCCTGCACCTGAGAAATCCGTTTTAGATCGGTCAAGACTGATCTTGGTAAAGCCAGCGGAAAATCCACCTGCCAGGTTCGTTGTTGGATTCAATCCCAGATGATAGGCATAAGATGCTGATGCGGAAAAGAAACTATAATTACCTGTACGGTCATTTATAATGGTCGCTCCTATACCATGATGAGGTTCAGCAGCAGTATATGATTCCCAATAGGCTCTTCCTCTTGGATTAGATCCAGGAACCTGGAAAGAGGTAGAGGATGTACGATAATCTTTTTTTCCAATTGGTCCCTGTATGGTCATGTAGGTGGTCATTGGCGCTCCGTTGATGCCTACCCACTGATCCCTTACCGACATTTTTAAATCAGTATAATTATCTATACCTGCAAGGGCAGGATTGATAATAAACGGATTTACCACGTACTGTGTATAATGCGGCTTTTGCTGAGCCTGAACACTCATCATCGTCATTATCGTCAATAAACTTGCTACTACACGTTTCATAACTGTTACCTTATTATATCCACAAAACCGGTGATTTTCGCACGACCATTTTTAGGGTCCACAACATAATAATACGTTCCCAATGGAACTTCCTTACCATTTACTTTTCCATCCCATGGTTTAGTATAACCTACGGAATGATAAACCAATTGCCCGTAACGGTTAACTACATCAATGGTACAACCAGGATAACTTTCGAGATACTTGATCTCCCATGTATCGTGAAGGCCGTCACCATTTGGACTGAAAATATTCGGAATATCGGGTTTCTTCAATACTTTGATGAAGACGTCATCAGTTCTTGTACAACCTTTATTAGTAGTTACCGTTAACAGATAGGTCTTATCATCAGGTGGACTCGCTATAGGTTGCTTGATCGATGGATTATCCAGATAAGATGGCGGTGTCCAGCTATAGGTCACCGGCATTGTAG
>JAYTXP010000145.1:0-3060 GCA_043742885.1 Chitinophagaceae bacterium
GGCTGCAACAAGCCAAAGCGATCACCGGTTTACCAACTACTGTAGAAGTTGCTACGGCCCGACAGGTGGAAGACGCATTGGCTTTTGGTGTGGATGTACTCTGGATCGGCGCACGTACAACCGTAAACCCCTTTAGTGTGCAGGAAATAGCGGATGCATTAAGAGGAGTGGATATTTCTGTGCTGATAAAAAATCCGATCAATCCGGACCTTGAACTCTGGACAGGGGCAGTAGAAAGACTGGCTCGTGTAGGAACAAAAAAGATCGGGCTGATACATCGCGGTTTTTCTTCTTATGGAAATACGGAATATCGAAATGCACCTATGTGGCATCTGGCCATTGAAATGAAATTAAAATATCCCGAACTGCTTTTCATCAATGATCCTTCACATATCTGTGGTAGAAGAGATATACTGCTTGAAGTAATGCAAAGAGCGATCGACCTTGATTATGATGGACTGATGATCGAATCTCATATAAATCCCGATGAGGCCTGGAGTGATGCCAAACAACAGGTAACTCCTGAACAGCTGCTGGAAATGCTGAATAAAATTGTTTGGAGAAAAGAAGAGACCAATTCGGTAGAATTTCATGCCGCTCTGGAAAAACTCCGGCAGCAGATCAATCATATAGATGATGAACTTGTTCAGATGCTATCCCGCCGCATGAAGATATCTGAGCAGATAGGAAGATATAAGAAGGATAACAATATTACAATTCTTCAAACTAATCGCTGGAATGAGATTATTGAGAAAGCGTTGGTAAAAGCAGATATAATGGGATTGAGCCGGGAGTTCATCACTAAATATTTCGATGCTGTCCATATGGAAAGTATCAATCATCAGAAAAAAGTACTGGATTCCTGATAAAGGGTTTTCAATAATATAATTCATGACAAGAAAAAAGATCAGGTACTCAAATGCCTCCACTGAATTTTATTTCGATGGAAAATTCTCGCAGCTTAATAAATTATGCAGTAAGAAGACCTCTACTATTGTCACAGATGATAATGTATTCGCTGCGCATAAAAATAAATTCCGGGGATGGAACGTGATCGTATTAAAACCAGGAGAGGAATTTAAAGTGCAGGCCACCGCCGACACAGTGATCGAACAACTTATTACATTGGAAGCAGGAAGGGATCATACCTTGGTTGCTGTAGGTGGTGGGGTGGTAACTGATCTTACCGGATATATCGCCTCGGTTTATTTGAGAGGAGTGCGGGTTGGATTTGTTCCCACTACCATCCTCGGATTGGTAGATGCTTCTATTGGGGGAAAGAATGGCATTGATGTGAATGACTTTAAGAACCTGGTAGGTACTATACGTCAGCCTGATTTTATTCTGCATGATCTTTCTCTTTTATCATCTCTTCCTGAAAATGAATGGAGAAATGGATTCGCTGAAGTGATCAAGCATGCAGCTATTTGTGATATTGCTATGTTCCGCTTGCTTGAAAAAAATAATTTGTCATTGTACCAAAATGATAATAAAGCACTGACCGGGCTTATTCTCAGAAATTCTCTGATCAAGATAGGAGTAGTGAAGAGGGACGAGTTTGAAAAAAACGAGAGAAGGATGCTGAATTTCGGACATACCATTGGTCACGCTATTGAATCACAATACGAATTACTTCACGGTGAAGCTATTTCCATAGGTATGGTTTGCGCCGCGCATATCTCAGAAAAAGAAACAGGGTTCAGTGAAACAGCGAGGCTGGTGAGTTTACTTGAAAGATATGGTCTGCCTGCTTACGCGAAATTCAACGCAGAGAAAATATTTGCTATTTTAAAAATGGACAAGAAAAGAAAAAGTGGCCTGATCAATTATGTATTGCTGGATCAAATAGGTAAGAGCAGAATAAAGCCGTTGCCGCTTGCGCAGATTCGTAAATTCCTTTCGACAACAAAATAATGGTAGCAACAATAATTCCTTCCCCGATAAAGGGAAATATAGAGGCCCCGGCTTCCAAAAGTTCTATGCAGCGCGCATTAGCCGCCGCATGGATATGTAAAAAACCCATGACTATTTTTGGCCCGGGTCATTCTGCTGATGATAAAGCCGCCATGGAGATCATTAGCGCTCTGGGTTGCAGTATCGAAGCAGGAAATGATAAATTACTTATTCTTCCTTCTACAGAAAATAAAGCAGCGGAAATTAATTGTGGAGAAAGTGGTTTGAGTATTCGCATGTTTACTCCCCTGGCTGCTCTTGGTGATCAACCCATAAGGATCATTGGATCGGGTAGCCTTGTGGGTCGTCCCATGGATTTTTTTGATAAAGTACTTCCTCAATTAGGAGTAACCATAGAAAGTGAGCAGGGGCATCTTCCCTTAATGGTTAAAGGTCCTTTAAAACCGGCCAATATTGAAGCAGATGGATCTTTAAGTTCGCAGTTTCTTACAGGACTGATTATGGCCTATGTTGCTGCGGGTGCAAATAATGTGAGTATCAAGGTGCGTGACCTCAAAAGCAAACCCTATATCGCGCTAACTATTGATCTGATCCATGAACTTGGACTGGCCTATGTAGAGAATAGAAATTTTGAAGAGTTTGTTTTCAGTGGACCGCTTCCTGAAAAAGATGAATATTATTATCGTGTTGAAGGGGACTGGAGCGGAGGAGCTTTTCTATTGGTGGCAGGTGCTATTACTGGTCCGGTATCGGTGCGCGGATTGTTTCTGGCCTCTTCACAAGCTGATCGGGCGATACTGGATGTATTTTCATTGGCCAATGCCAGTTTCGCCATTGATACCAAGGGAATTCATGTGCGTCCCGTGAAGATGAATGCTTTTCAATTTGATGCTACAGATTGTCCGGATCTTTTTCCTCCCATCGTAGCATTGGCCTCTTCCTGCGAGGGAGTTTCAATCATAAGAGGAGTGAGTCGCCTGGCGCACAAGGAAAGCGATCGTGGCATAACCTTGAAAGAAGAGTTTGGAAAAATGGGCATTCGTATTGAATTGGAAGGTGATGAAATGAAAATATATGGAGGCCCTCTGAAAGGTGGGTCACTAAGTTCTCATCATGATCATCGAATTGCTATGGCATGTGCTGTAG
>JAYTXP010000146.1:0-3221 GCA_043742885.1 Chitinophagaceae bacterium
GACACGTTTTCTGAAAGCACAGGAAGAACTTTCGTCTTCAGAAAAAGAAGAATGGCAAAAAATACAAAACCGAACTATACGTGTTTGTGATGCGGCAGAGAAAAAATTGATCGGTGTTTCTATAGATGCGGAAGAGACCTGGATTCAGGAGCCTGTTGATGCCTTATCCATATTAATGATGGAAAGTTTCAATAAGAAAAAGGCGATTGTTTTTAATACGACACAGCATTATCGTCATGACCGTTTACAGTTTCTTCAGGATAGTTGCGACGCGGCAGTGCAGCGTGGATTTATTCTTGGTGCCAAACTGGTTCGCGGAGCCTATATAGAAAGAGAGCGGCGTCGGGCAGCTGAAATGGGTTACCAGGATCCTATAAATCCGGATAAAGAAACTACTGACCGCGATTATGATGCAGGCGTAAAATTCTGTATCGACCATATTGATAGAGTATCGCTTGTAGTAGCTTCACATAATGAAAGGTCTAATCTTTATGCAGTAGAATTATTAAAAGAAAAAGGCCTTCCCCTTAATCATCCTCATGTGCATTGGAGTCAATTGTTTGGGATGAGTGATAATATTACGTTTAACCTGGCAAATGCGGGATGCAGTGTAAGCAAGTATCTCCCATTTGGTCCTATTAAAGATGTGATCCCCTACCTTATGCGTCGTGCCGAAGAAAATACTTCAGTAAAGGGACAAACAGGAAGAGAACTGGTACTGATTGCGAAGGAAACTGCAAGAAGGGGAATTTAAGCTAAGCTTCTAGCAACAAGCAGCTAGCTACAAGCTGACAGCCTGCCTGAAATTTCCTAAATTGCATCATGCAGCAATATCTCGATCTCCTGAAGCATATTATTGAAACTGGGCATGAGAAATCCGACCGGACTGGCACGGGTACCAAAAGTGTTTTTGGTTACCAGATGCGATTCGATCTGCAAAAAGGGTTCCCTCTGGTGACTACAAAAAAAGTACATCTTAAAAGCATCATCTATGAATTACTCTGGTTCCTGAAGGGAGAAACCAATACGGCTTACCTGAAAGAAAATGGGGTAAGCATCTGGGAAGAATGGGCCGATGCCAATGGAGACCTGGGCCCCGTATATGGTAAGCAATGGCGAAAATGGGAAGCAAAAAATGGCCAGGTGATCGATCAGATCACTGATGTAGTGAATCAGATAAAAAATAATCCCGATAGCCGGCGAATGATCGTTAGTGCCTGGAACGTTGGAGAACTTTCCCAAATGGCCCTGATGCCCTGTCATTCATTTTTTCAATTCTATGTGGCGGGAGGAAAACTTAGTTGCCAGCTATATCAGCGAAGCGCCGATGTATTCCTGGGAGTGCCATTCAATATCGCTTCTTATGCGCTGCTGACAATGATGATGGCGCAGGTTTGTGATCTGGAACCAGGAGACTTTGTGCATACATTTGGGGATGCCCATGTTTATAATAATCATATGGAACAGGTAAATCTTCAGCTCAGCCGTATACCATTCCCCCTACCTGAAATGAAACTTAATCCAGATGTGAAAAATATATTTGATTTTAAATTTGAGGATTTCACACTGGAGAATTATGAAAGTCATAAAGGGATAAAAGCCCCGGTTGCCATTTGATTACTAAATTTGTCTATGCTTATCTCACTCGTTGTAGCGGCCGCCGCCAATAATGTGATCGGACTCAAAGGAAAATTGCCCTGGAGTTTACCTAATGACATGAAATTTTTTAAAAATGTCACCTGGGGGATGCCTGTTGTCATGGGCAGAAAAACATTCGAAGCCTTAGGTAAACCGCTTCCCGGCAGAAAAAATATTGTGATCAGCAGAAATAAAGATCTGTCGGCAGAAGGTATCGTACTGGTTAAGAATTTTGAAGACGCTTTTTTTGTCGCGGGTCAAACAGACGCAAAAGAAATGATGGTGATCGGAGGAGGTGAGATATACAAAGCTATTTTTCCTAAAGCGGGTCGTATTTATATCACCAGGGTAGATGCCGAACCAGAAGGAGATACCACGTTCCCTTCTATTGATCCAAAAGACTGGCACCTGACGAGTCAGAAAGATCATGAGGCGGATGAAAGGCATGCGTATAATTATTCTTTCCAGATTTGGGAAAGATTTCAGCACTGATATGTATTCTCCATTAACACTGGCTTATAAATATATTTCCTGGTGGCACAAAGCTTCCAATAGTAAGGGTCATGGAATGCATTCACCATTTGTTTTTGATTTTATCACAAATATTCTGAATGATAGATCAGGATATCCGGCTTATGATAAAGTGGAAAAGTTAAGAAAAAAACTACTGAAGGACAAGACTGTATTGATGGTAGATGACCTCGGTGCCGGATCTGGTCATGCAGCTGATGAGCGGCGAACTATTGCATTGATTGCGCGAAACGCGTCAAAGCCAAAAAAATGGGGACAGTTTCTGTATCGCTTGGTTAAATATTATCAACCAGGGAATATTCTTGAACTGGGAACTTCTCTGGGTATATCTACGGCCTATCTTGCTTTAGGTAATTCAGATGCGAAACTGACAAGCCTGGAAGGAGCTCCAATGATCGCATCGAAAGCAAAAGAAAACCTGGACGGACTTGGAATAAAAAATGTTGACCAATGGATAGGGAATTTTGATGAACTCTTACCTAAGCTAATAGATGATAAAAAGACATGGGATCTGGTCTTTGTTGACGGAAATCATAGAAAAGAACCAACCCTTAAATATTTTGAATGGATACTTACAAATACTGATTCAGGGTCTATAATTATTTTCGATGATAATCACTGGAGCGAGGAAATGGAGGAGGCATGGGAGATCATAAGAAAGGACCCGCGGGTTCGATGCAGTTTGGATCTTTTTTTTGTCGGACTCGTATTTTTCCGGGACGAATTTCATGAAAAACTGGATTTTTCTATTCGAACCTGAAAAAAGACTAAACTCAACCCCTGAATAGACTACCGTCAGGTAGCTTCCTTAAAAAATATCTATCTTCCCGCCGCCAAATTCACCCCGAAATCGTAATCATTGATGACCATAGGATTGCTTAAAGAACCAGCCACAGAAACCAGGGTATCCCTGCTCGCCGAAGCGGTCGCTTCACTTACAAAAAAAAATATAACGGTTTTAGTTGAAGAAGGGGCGGGAAACCGGTCATTCTGCAGCAATGCGGACTATGAAAAAGCCGGGGCGCAAATAAAATTACGTGCGGACGTACTTA
>JAYTXP010000147.1:0-13753 GCA_043742885.1 Chitinophagaceae bacterium
TTGAATGGCCGATTGCCCGTCATTTTAAATATTGCAGAAGGATCTACGCGTGAGGCAATAAGGCAGGCTGAACTGGGAAAATCCTGGGGAGTAGATGGCATGATGCTTTTACCACCCATGCGATATAAATCGGATCATCGGGAAACTGTTACCTATTTTCAAACGATCGCCAATTCTACTGATCTGCCCATCATGATCTATAATAATCCGGTGGATTATAAGATCGAGGTAACGCTGGATATGTTTGATGAATTAAGAGTTTGTAAAAATATTACTGCCGTAAAAGAATCCACTCGTGATGTTACGAATGTAACGCGTATGCGTAATCGTTTTGGTGATCGCTTCGCTATTCTTTGCGGAGTAGATACATTGGCAATGGAAGAACTTTGTCTGGGTGCAGATGGATGGGTAGCAGGACTTGTTTGCGCCTATCCAAAAGAAACAGTGGCTATCTATAATTTAGTCAATGCAGGTAAACTGGAAGAGGCTCGTAAAATTTACGGATGGTTCATGCCATTGCTTGAATTAGATATTCATCCCAAGCTGGTGCAGTATATAAAAATGTGTGAAGCTGCAGAAGGGATTGGCAGCGAATTTGTGAGGGCACCGAGGTTGGTAATTGAAGGTGAGGAGAGGGAGGGGGTTTTGAGGGTTATTCGAGAGAGTAGGAAGGGTAGATAGGTAGAGAACAGCCATTGGCTGTTCAATAATGAATAATGAATAATGAATAATAAATAATCAATCATAAATAATGTTCCCAGACACAACAAAAGAACAAATAGATCTCGCCATGTCAAAAGCATGGAAAGCCTTCCAACTATTCAATAAAAAATCACTGAAGGAAAGAGCAGCTTTTATGAAAGCGATCGCGATCGAACTCGAGGCGGCAGGTGATGAGTTGATCAGCATTGCGATGGAAGAAACGCATTTGCCAGAGGCGAGATTAAGAAATGAAAGAACCAGAACTATATTTCAATTAAACTCTTATGCTGACGCCTGTGAAAAAGGGGATTGGCTGGAGATAAGAATTGATGAAGCGATTCCGGATAAAAATCCTCCCAAACCAGATATTCGAAAAATGATGGTGCCAATCGGTCCGGTAATAGTTTTTGGCGCGGCAAATTTTCCATTTGCTTATTCAACGGCGGGAGGTGATACTGCCTCTGCATTGGCAGCGGGTTGTCCGGTAATAGTAAAAGCGCATCCTGCGCATGCAGGCACCAGTGAAAGAGTGGCAAAGGCTATTTTAAAAGCCGTCACCGATTGTTATATGCCGGATGGTGTATTCACCCATGTACATGGGGTTTCTTTTGATGTGGGAAAAGCGCTGATCGATCATCGTTATACCAAAGCAGTTGGATTCACGGGATCATTTACCGGGGGTAAACAATTATATGATTGGGCGCAGCAGCGAAAAGAACCTATTCCTGTTTTTGCGGAAATGAGCAGTGTCAATCCCGTATTTCTTTTGCCTGGTAAAATGAAAATATCTGCTGCAGAAATGGCAAAGCAATATGCCGGGTCAATTTCATTGGGCGTTGGACAATTCTGTACCAATCCGGGATTGATCTTTGGAATAGATAATGAAGACCTGCAACTATTCCTGGATCAATTGGCAGAGGATGTAAAACTGATTGCTCCGGCTACCATGTTAAACAAAGGGATCTTTAAAAACTATGTAGAGAAAAGAGCGAATGCACTGGCGCAGGCCGATGTAGAAACGATGGCAGTGGCAGAAGCGGCACCAACGCTTGACCAGGGTATGACTACGATCGCTACCACCACTGCTGCGAATTTTATCAGCAATCCTTTATTGCACCAGGAAGTATTTGGCCCTTTTTCATTGGTAGTGAAATGCAGGGATCTCTCAGAAATGCTGGAGCTTACTCAATATATAGAAGGGCAATTAACCTGCACCTTAATGGCCACAGATGAAGACCTTCGAAATAATATGGATCTGATCGATGCAGTAAAAAATATTTGCGGTCGTTTTATAATAAATGGCGTTCCTACCGGAGTAGAGGTTTGTCTCGCCATGCAACATGGAGGTCCGTTTCCTGCCACTACCGATTCACGTTTCGGAAGTGTGGGCGCAGATGCCATTAAGCGATTCGTGCGTCCTTTATCGTTTCAGAACTGGCCTGATGAATTTTTGCCGCAGGAGTTGAAGAGGGGGAATTTGTTGGGAATACAGAGGAAAGTCAATAGTCTTTAGTCGGGAGTCGGGAGTCTTTAGTCGGGAGTCGATAGTCGGGAGTCAAGAGTCAATGTGTGAATAGGTGCCATTGGCTGTTCTTTTCGAGATCATCCTACTTATTAATAGTAAGAGTGACCGCAGCTCTATCTATTTCACTAATAATTTTTGCGCTTCTTTTTCTATCGTGCCTTTGATAGCTCCCTGAAACATGGAAAGAGCCAGAGGTAATTTTGCTTCAATTTCTACAGAAGAAGGAAGTACTTCCACTGTTCCTGTTATTTCAAAACCCATAGATTTCAGTTTGAAGCTGCCGCCATACTCGCTCCAATCTTCTGTTAACTCCTGAATGTTTCCCTTTTGTTCTTCTTTGATTTTTACAAAAAGATTGCGGATGCGGGACATGGCTTCCTGCTGAGTAAGATTATGTGGTATTGAGAATTTCATGTTGAGAGTTGAGAGTTGAGGGTTGAGGGAACAGTCAACAGGAGCCAATAATTAATAATCACTAATCAATCTGCGTATAATAAATATTTCTTCCGCATTTGTTTATACTGAGAGAGCCCCGGCTCCCAGCTGCCTTGTATCTCTTTTACCGATTTACCATCCTGTATTTGTTTGCGGAAATCTGCAACACCGGCGAGGTATTCTATTGAACCCATTTGTTTGGTCAGGCTGCGATCGAAGAACTTTTCTTTCTCCGGGAAATTTTTGTACAATTCAATCATCCAATCAATATTGATTCTTTTTGATTCGAATAGTTTTTTAACATCATAATTTCTCAAATCTAATCCGTAACATTCCTGGTCCATGAAAATCGGGGCCTCACTCATACCCGGAATACTTTTAGGTGTGAAGGCAAAACTATATTTATCTTTTAGAAACGGAGCACCCAATACTGTAAAAGGATTATAGGTACCGCGACCATGATTCACATAGACTCCTTCAAACAGACAGGTAGAAGGGTAGAGCAGTACTGCTTGCTGCGTATTAAGATTAGGAGAGGGCCATACGGGAAGATCATAATGCATACTATGTTTATAATTCTTCACCGCTATGATCTTCAGTTTGCATTTCACTCCATTAGCCATCCATCCTTCCCCGTTATACATCTGAGCAAGTTCAGCAATGGTCATTCCATGCGCGATAGGAATAGGGAACTGTCCGATGCCGGATTTATATTTCAGATCCAGTATAGGACCATCTACCAAATAACCATTTGGATTAGGACGGTCCATGATCATCAGTTCCTTGTTATTCTCCGCGCAGGCTTCCATCACGTCGCGCAGTACATTGATATAAGTATAAAAACGACAACCCACATCCTGCACATCATAGACCATCAGGTCCACATCGGACAGGTCCTCGGGCGAAGGTTTTCTTTTTTTACCATAAAGTGAAATAATCGGAATGCCCGTGGCTGAATCTTTTTCATCAGATACTTTAACACCAGCGCTGGCCTTGCCTCGAAATCCATGTTCGGGACCAAAGACTTTTACAATATTAATTCCCCGCGCCATCATGGAGTCTACCCAATGTTTTTTGCCAACAATCGTAGTAGGGTTAGCAAGGATAGCAATACGTTTTCCTTTTAAGTAATCAATGTATTGCTCGGTTTGATCGGCACCAGTGATGATAGGGTGCTTTTTGTCTTGGGAAAAACTGGTGGTAATACTAAACAGAAGAATGAGAGGCAATAATTTCATGGCGAATAGTTATCGTGGGCTTTAAAATTAGGGATTATCGGATTATTTATGACGTTCCAATGGGTATTAAAAGTTGTTTGGTTGCTGGCAAGAGTATTAACTGAAATAAAAAAGGTGGCTTTTCGGCCACCCCTTTATAAAAGTTGATATTAATAGGTTTTAGGCGGTGATGGATTGGCATCGGCTCCGGTAGCTGATACTACCAGGATCGCAGCTTTTTGGTTCCTTAGTTTATCAGTTACCAGGATCTCATATTTTATATTATTCCCAAGCAATTTGGGAGAAAATATAACATAGTTCATAGTCGGTGTAAGAGCAGCCTTGATCTTTACTACATCAACGCTTCGAAGAATGACGTTGCCAAAATAGGTACCTAATCCATAGGATTCCGTGGTGCTGCGATTAAAATACTTAAGTTTCATGTTGGGTAATGAGTCAAAAGGTGACTTATCGATCCACCCGTGAAGTGTTAGTGTGTCAGGACTTGTAAAAACAAAGGAGTAGATGAGTTTTGGATTACCCTGCAGGTCATCAAAGGCCTTTCTTTCCACGTAAAGCGTGTCAAGTGATCCTGCCGTAAGCGCATTCGTTTTTGGCGGCGCTATGGTCACTTCATCACCATCTTTTTTCTCTTCCTTATTGCTGTTACAGGCACTGAGCAGCAGGATGGCAAATATAATTAGTACGGGGTACCTGGTGGGTCTAAAGAATTTCTGCATGGTTGAAAAATTTTACAGGTGAATGAATAGTGTTGGTTTTAGGGTACCTGCAACAGAAAGTTAGTTTTTTCCCGTGGCATATCCATAAATGTATTAAAATATTATTGGGTATATTAGTTAGGCCGTAATTACTATACAATTTTTGGGTGCGCTGAATAATGAATAATTAGTAATTAATAATTATTAATCAACAATGAACATCCTTCTTAAGGTACTCGACTGGTCGGAGATCTGGGCCCTGCTCTTTCCTCTGGCAGTGCTTCAGTTCCGGCGTCAGCAGGATGGACAAATGAAACCCGTCATTCTCTATATATGGCTGGGTTTCCTGATCAATATTGCCATTGATACCATCATGGCGATCAACATGTATTTTCCCAATGATTACCTGAGTAATAACCTGCTTTATAATATTCATTCGGTGATCCGCTTTGCCTGTTTCAGTTTTTATTTTATTCACCTGCAGCCTGATTCTTTCAAAAGACTAAAAAAGGCCATGGCCATCGGTTCCATTTTATTCCTGGTCATTAATTTTGTATTTTTTGAAGATTTTTTCAGTTACAATTTTCTAAGTGGTAACCTGCTGGCCACAGAAGCCTATTTATTGCTGGTATATTGCCTCTTGTATTATCTCACTGAATTAAAAAATGACAGGGATGGAATCTTTGATACTCCGCATTTCTGGGTGGTGACAGGCCTGGCTATTTACGTTGTGATCAATTTTTTTGTGTTTCTTTTTTACCTGCCGATGATCAGTGTAAATATCCATTTGGCGGTCGATATGTGGAACGTGCACAATATCGCTTTCATTATATTTTGCTTTTTTCTAACCAAAGCTTTTTATGGATCTGCTCGAAATAAATATACAGTCTAGGGTCATCATAGGCATCTCTGCGATGGTGGTTTTATTCACCGGGTTCCTGGTGGTATTCATTACCAACCAGCGAAAGAAATTGCAATACCACAAACAAATTCAGGCCATACAACTGGAACAGCAGGAAAGTCTGAGGCAACAGAACCTGCAACTGGAGCAACGCGTAAAAGAAAGAACAGCGGAGATCTCTAAACAAAAAGAGATCGTAGAGTCTACTCTCGAAGAATTAAGGGCCAGTCAGCTGCACCTGATACAGAAAGAGAAAATGGCCTCACTGGGAGAGCTCACGGCCGGTATTGCCCATGAGATACAGAACCCTCTGAATTTTGTGTTGAATTTCGGGGAGATCAATAAAGAATTATTGACGGAAATAAAGCAAGGACTGGAAGGAGAGACACTTTCAGAAAAGTTTAAACTGGATGTGAGTCCGTTGATGGATGACCTGGCCGATAATCTTTCAAAGATCTTGCAGCATGGCAAGAGGGCCGATGGTATTGTACGAAGCATGCTGCAGCATACAAAAAGAGAAAGCGGGGTGATGGTGTTAACTGATCTGAATGAACTCACCGATGAATTCCTGAAACTAAGTTATCATGGTTTCCGGGCCAGGCATAAAACATTCAGTGCTACTTTCAATACTATTTTTGAAGGACAGTTGGAACCTATAAGAATCATTCCGCAGGATATAGGACATATACTGGTGAATATTTTTGGCAATGCATTTTACTCGATGCATGAGAGGGCGAAGATCAAAAAAGATTATGAGCCTATTCTTTCGATTCATACTCATCGGCAGGAAGGCAGGGCCATTATTACTGTTCGCGACAATGGCATGGGTATTCCCGATAAAATAATTCAAAAGATCTTCCAGCCATTTTTTACTACCAAGCCTACGGGCGAGGCCACCGGACTGGGTTTGTCCTTGAGTTATGATATGATCCGGGCGCATAAAGGAGATATCAAGGTCAGTTCAGTGGAGGGGGAGTATGCGGAGTTTAGGATTGAGTTGAATTATTGAAATACAAATCAACACAGAAGTTCATTCTACATCATACTCTTTTCTAATCAACTCAATCAACCTATTCGCCCGCTCCTTCAGAATAAGCAGGGAACGTTTATAGAACTTACTTGTGGAAGAATAGTAATGATAGCTGAGCGAAACTGCATTGATATCTTTTATATCATTAGATAGCAGGACAGGTTTTGTGGAGGGCATCGCTAAAATGGTCCGACCATCGGCGAATGAGGTGTATTTCACGTTCATCATTTCCTGGAACACATAGCTGTCGAAGAGGTTGACATTGTTCTTATGGACTTCATTTAATTTCAGCCGCATCAATTCCGTTTGATTATCCAGCCATTGAAAAGATGCGTAGTAGGTTCCGATACTATCCAGCAGGGCTTTGGGTTTAATATAGCGCAGCAGTCCTGAGCTTTTCAGTTGTTCAAAAGATTTTGAATTACAGTATCCATAGGCGTTATTGGCCGTCACGGTGCGGGCGGCTAAATAGATCTCAGCAGTCTTGGTTCGGTCCGAGTGCAACATTTCTATTAATGAATCCGCCATACCGGTACTGTAAGTATTGCGGTCGGCCACCGAATCGAAGAGGGCGATATCTGACTGCAGGTCGGTAACCAGGGAGCTGATATGGGTCACCGCTTCATGTTTATGAACCCTGACTTCACGGTAGTTCTCTACATAAGCACCCAGGGATACGGCCAGGAACAGCATTAAGAACTCCCAGAAATAGCTTCTCCAGTTTCGTTTACCGTGCTCGTGGTGGGGGTGGTGGTGGACTTCCATGGTGTGTTTGCTTGGCGTGGGTTATTTCTTTTTACCTTTATTAAGTTGTTTATTCTTTTTTGATTCAGGTAAATAATTTTCAGACGATACTATTTTCTTTCCAGTTTTCATTTCAAGGTCTTGTCTTGCTTTGCCAGCAACTGAACCGCCTTGCCTTGCTACAATTTGATTTTCAATAAAACCTTTTGGGTTTCTTGTCTTTACAATAGCAGTTGTCGAAGCTTCTCCTAACATTGAAAAAATTAATTCAAGATCGTTCATGTGGTCTCGGAGGTTTTGACTTTTAAGTCCCTTTATTTTCTTGTATTCAGAAGGGGTTAAACCAAAAGTAGCCTTTGAAATTTCTGCTGTAAGTATTGCATATTCTTTTTGCTCTTTTAAACCTCTTGTTTTCCATTCATCGGTTAGTTCTTCACGAATAGCAATACTACGCATCCTTTTTTCAATCCAGTCCTCAGGATAACCTTTAAGTTTGTAGAGTTCTCTGGTCCGTTGTGTGGCCAATTCCGGATTTTCAATTTCATCTAACCTGTCAGCACCTACTTGTGCTAACCATAGTTTAAAGGGCTCTGCTTTTGGAGATGGAATTGATTGAATGATTCTTAAAAGCCCTTTGGCATTGGCACAATTCAGCTTTTGTTGGCCGCCGGCCGTATCAACCAAAAGGGGGGTGACAAGTTGTCCCCACCCTTGCGAAAGCAATTTATCCCGTTTCCTCATTTTTTTAATATAGTCAGTAGGGTTCGGGGTATCAGTTAACACTTGCACAACATCGGCTATCGCGAAATACCATTTTTGGTCTGGTTCATTCCAGACCGTTCGAATTTGTTGGCTCTGAAATAATTTAATATTACTCATATTTTGTGGGTGTAATTGTATATTTCCAAGGATGGATGGTGGTGGACTTCCATGTTAGTTTTTGTGTGAGCCAAATTAGACAATATTTTTCAACACAGTGTACTGAGTTAAGAGTTACAAATAATTCAACACAGAGGCACTGAGTGACAGAGTTTCACAGAGAAATACATTTAAAATCTCTGTGAATCTCCGTGCCTCTGTTACTCTGTGTTGGAAGTTATGTAATTGATATTCTCCTTGTTGGAAATTCCTTGTGTATCTCACTGCCTATGACAAGCCTTCATTCCTGTATCCGGGCTTTAAGATCCATTTTGCTATGCAGAATCCTCGCTATTTCAATTTTGTCAGAACTGATTTTTCGATAGAATAGTATATGCTGTCCGGCTCTAAACCCCAGAATTCCTTCTTCTATTTCACCGTAATTTTTTCCTTTGACTTTCCCATATGCCAAATCCTGGCAGGAATCTAAAAGCATAAAATAATATTTGTCAGCCTGTTTCTCAGACCAGGTAACAACGGTATGCTCCCAAATAGCAGAAAGATCTTCAACAGCTTTGTTGGTAAGAGTATAACTAGGCATTTTTTCTCCTGCCAGCTTTTAATTTTTCAAGATGCTTTTTAGGATCAAAGTTTTTGGCTACCCCGCTTTCAATACCTGTAACAATGGCCTTTTTTAGAGCCACAACCTTAGCTTCTTCTTCTTCCAAAAGTCGAAGTCCTGCCCTGATCACTTCGCTTGCATTTTTGAATCTTCCAGTTGATACTTTGTCATCAACAAAATCTTCAAAATGATTTCCCAAAGAAATAGATGTATTGCGTCCCATGGAGTTTAATTTATTTAAAGTTACCAATTTTTGGTAATTCCCCAAATTTGGAGGTGTTAAAGAATAGTATTTTTTAAAAACAGAGGCACTGAGTTACAGAGTTTCACAGAGAAATACATTTAAAATCTCTGTGAATCTCCGTGTCTCTGTTACTCTGTGTTGGAAGTTTGTATTTTTCATCATCCATAAACCAGTTGTCTTTGATTAGTTATGGCTTGACGTTAACGCCATTCTCAAATATGTTTTACTTCATAATCAAAGTCGGGCAAATTTTCAATTGCTTCAGCTAAATGCTTGCGGTGGCATTGGCTAATATTGGCTTCAAAACAAGTTAACGCAATGCGTTTGTGTTGTTTCAGTAGTTTAAATATTTCGTTTTGCGAATTAATAGTTTTGCTCAAATTATTTTTTCGATACGCGGTAAATAATTTATCGTAATCAGTTTGGGTGTTCAATTCCTGGCGTTGGTCTGATTGAATTCCCACTTCTGGAATATGCAGATAGTCAATACCCAAACTTGCACAATATTTTTTCAATTGGCTTTTGCTGAATCCGTATTTCATGCTCAACGGATTGTTTCGGACATCTACTAAAACTTTTACATCATTTTTAAGCAATCGAACTAAATATTCTTCCAGCGAAATTCCTTCGTAACCAATGGTAAAAAGAATCGTTTTATTTCCTTTGGGTTTGGCCTTGTTTACTTTTTCTAATTTGGCTTTAGTTAATATTTGTTCTGCTGCTTCGCTTTTAATAGCATAGAACGGAAAGTTGAGATATGTGTGTTTCATCAAAGCGGTTGCACTCATTTTTCCGTAACTGGTTTTTACTTCCTGCAATAATTTAAGGTCTGCCGGTTTCAGTTGTTTGAGATAGTCCGTCGTATCTTTCTTATCAAAAGCTTTTTCATTTTCATTTAGAAATCCCCTTTTGACCATCGCTGTCATATCGGCATTGGCGGAATAGGAATAGCAGCCAAATTTGTAGGGAATAAAGTCATAACTCGTCCGGCCATTGCAGGATTGCTTGTTTGTAAACAGGAAAAGCAATTTTTGTAGACGGATTTTTTCCAATTGACCGTTAAACAGTTGCAATAAAGCCAATATTATTTTTCTTCTGTAAAACACGTTGTGAAGGTATATTAAAATCCATTTATGAAAACGTGTAAAATCGGGTAACATTTATGGTTTATTGTTCTTCAATTATTGCTCCATCCATGTTTCGTCCATGTACCTGTCCATTGTAAATACCTCCTTTTAAACAGGAACCTACATGAATCATACATGGATCAAGCAAGGATTATAGGAGTCAGTTAACCCGCATTTCCAAAAGGGAGGTGATAAGTTGTCCCCACCCTTTTAGTGGGTGTAATTGAGGACTTCCATAATTTCAATGATTATTCCAGATGATATTCCTCAATTAGCAGGACCATCAGGTTCAATGCTTTTTGTTTAAGGATCTTCGTGTTATTAAGCCGGTATAGATTCATCAACCGGTAAAACTGAAGATGATTATAGTATTCAAACAGTTCATCATTTTTACCTTCCCGTATTTTAAATATTTGGGGCGACTGACCATAGGCCGAATCCAGCCTTACAGGATCTATCTTTCTATCTGTTAAATAAAAATATTTTGAGTTGAACAGTTTATCCTGCAGGAAATTCAGTTTTTGAAAAATAACATTTGACTGCATCTCCTGGTCCCGGAGTTCACTTTTGATCTGGGCATCGTAATCGATGAGGGAGTCGGCGATGATAGTTTTGCGGATCAGGCGGAAGTTACCTGCATTTTTAAGTTGGTCGATGGTGCGGTCGTGGTATTCAAAATTATTATAGCTACGCATTCTGCCCGCCATCCGGTAGGCTAGGACGGTATTTCTCTCCGCTTCTGGCTTTTCAATTTCAGTACGAAGGGTATCGATCCTTTTCAGCGTGGACTCCCAGAAGGGGATATCGCCGTTGAAATCTGCAGTATCTTTTTTAAGGTCCTCGAAGAGGGAGGCCGCGAATTTTTTCTCCCGGGCATGCTCTACCATATGTTCCCGTTGATTTTCCGCCAGGAACCCGCAAAATACGGCCAGGAAAAGCATTAGAAATTCCCAGAAATAGTGTGTCCAGTTTTTTCTTGAGGTATGAGCGTGGTGGTGCACTTCCATGAGAATAAAGAGTTAAAAAGTTTGATGATTTTTTTTGATCAATTATACTCTTCTTTGATCAAAGAAATTAAATGTTGCGCCTCTTTTAAAGCTGATGGAAACACTTTAGTAGCTAGTTCGAAATTATAACCGTACAAAGCTGCACTCATATTATAAAGCTGGATCTGTTCTTCTTTTCCCAAATTCCTAAAAGGCTGGATATTCATTTTCCGTCTATATGCGGTGTCGTTATATCGTGCATCAAAATGAGTGATGGAGAAAGGAGTCATATTAGTGGCCAGATAATCAAAAATGTACTGGGTCCTGGTATCCACCTCATTTAATTGGTTATAATAGTTAATGATAGAGATTGTTAGTTGCCTGTTCTTAAAATAGCGAAGAGAACCGGAAGCTTTTAGCTGGTCGATGGTGCCTTTAAAGGGGCGTAGTCTGTTAAGTCGCCTTATCCCTAAAAAGTTTCGTGCAGCCTGATCCGGGTTCGTTTCAAAAGATCCATTTTTTATCATCATCATCAGGGTATCAGCACTTTTGTAACAACGCTCTCTGAATTGAATTTGGTTTTCAATTGCGGTCTGATCCTTTTCCAGGTCGGTGACCAGGGATTGGGCATATTCTTCTGCACGCTCTTTTTCAATTTTGTGTTCCAGTTGGTATTCGGCCAGAAAGCCGCAGAATACAGCCAGGAACAGCATGAGGAATTCCCAGAAATAATGCGTCCAGCGTTTACGGGCAGTGTGGGAATGGTGGTGTACTTCCATGTGAGTTATAAGTGATTTGAGCGTTCGGCTTTAGGCATGCAGTAAGCTTTTTATTTAGCGCCGGATGCTGGTAAGTTACTGTTCCATATATCACGGTACATTTTCCAGCTGCCATTTTCTTTTTTCCACACTACCACATATTTTCCTTTATCCAGGGATTTGTTATCAGCTCCGAACAATTCCAGATTGCCTGTCTCTGAATACAATTCGCCACCGCCTGAAATATCGGTGATATCCAATTTCACCTCTTTTACGCCCATCCGCAGCGCAGCGCCCCAAAAACCAAGAATATCTTTTCCTTTTATGGGTTCACTATTATCAGGCATTACCATTGCGTCTGATGCATAGTGCGCAGCCATGGCTGCCGTGTCCCCTCTTCTTACTTCTTCTTCAAAATTCGAACCCTCATTTCTTATGTAGGATTTTACCGTTTCGTCGTCATTGCCAGCGCTGTCTTTAGCTTCAATTGATTTATCAGTTTTAGAGTTGCATGAAACAAAAGAAACGGCGGTCAACAGCAAAACGGCGTTAAAAAGTTTTCTCATGATGTAAGGTTTAAAATTGATTAAAAGAATGGTTAATAGGTATCTAAAATAAAAACATTATTCGGTGGAGTAAAATATAGTTTGAGGAAGGTCAGGTAGGGCATTTTTGAACTACATTTCTCCATTTATAGTTGGTAAATTTTGCCATTCATCCTGCCCCTTATTCTGGGCATTTAATAAAGCCCGATTACCGGGCTTTATTTTTTGCCGTTTTATTAGTTTTTGGTTGATTTAGGCTATTTGCTACTCGTATATTTTCAACACAGAGGCACTGAGTGACAGAGTTACACTGAGCAATACATAAAATTTTGAATACTGAAAATCTCTGTGGTGCTCCGTGACGCTTTTACTCTGTGTTGGAAATTTCTCTGTGTTGGAAATTTTGTATTGGAAATTCCCTGTATTGGTAATTCTCTGTGTTGCTCCGTGCCTCTGTTACTCTGTATTGGAAATTCCCTGTATTGGAAATTCTCTTTTATCAATCAAGATCGTAATCTTCTTTTAAAAATGGGATCAGGGTTCTGATATGTAAAAGCTGATTTTGTAAGGTCCTGGTGTAGGTATTGGTGGTGATCCTTTCCCCCAACTTATAATTAATATAATTCTGCACTTGTTGATAATTCCCATTTAGCCGGGGTCTGGTTCCATAAACGAATGCCCTTAGATCGGTAGCCTGAATTATATTATCCATACCTGATTGAAAACTTTTGGCTACAGAGGCCTGGTCGAATTTGATGAATTGGTTGTTCGACTGGTATTGCAGGATGCTGTCTGTTATATTTTGCCGTTTGATCAGTCTCAATGTGCCGGATGATTGCATTTGCAAAAAGGCGGATTCGTCCGGCTGATAACCATCGACGTAGATCAATTGCGGCATAAAATGGAAAAATGATTTTTGAAAAAGGCTGTCGGTAAAATCTCCCCGGATACTAATTAGAGAATCTATCAGTTTGATTTTATTTTGATTGAAAGCAATGGCATAGACCAGGTTGGAACTATCTTTCTCCACATTATTTATAAAGCTCTCAATGTTTCGCTTTTCAATTTCCTTATTCACCTTGTGTTCCCGAAAATTCTCCGCAAAAAAGCCCAGGGTTACAGCCAGAAAGATCATTAAGAACTCGGCTAAATACTCTTTGAATTTTTTCTTTCCAGAATGGGGGTGGTGGTGTACTTCCATGTTAGTTTTTGGCTGCGACAAGTTAGACTATCCTTCTACTATTCTTCCACTATTCTTTCGCTATTCTTCCACTATTCTTTCGCTATTCTTACAGCACTCCTTTGAAAAAGGGCCGTTTTATTCCTTTTTTGGTCGTTTT